>DATHNE010000125.1:0-29679 GCA_035486355.1 Acetobacteraceae bacterium | reverse complement strand
GGCCTCAGCTCCCCTTCGACAGCCAGTCACCCGCGGTGTGCGCGTTCGTCGTGCTGTGGAGACCCTTCCACCGCGCGATTGAATGCCAGACCCGGCTACGGCGTCAGCTCGCGCGCCTGGCAAAATCCCCGACGATCCTGTCGCCACCACTCGATCGACAGGCGGAAGAGAGTCTGCCGAACACCACGTATTCGCCGACACCTTCAAGGATCTTAGCTTCCACCTCGCCGGCGCTCGCGGTCTCCCTGCTGCTTTCGCCGCCAACCAGTGGGCAATGCGAGGTATATCATGCATGCACAGTTGACGATGAGCGCGCCGGCCATCCCCATCCAAGGCATCATGGCATGCCAGCAAGGGGTGGACCCGCGCGCAGCGGGCAAGCAGGCTATTGCCAAGTCAATGCGCCCCCAGGATCTCATGGCGGTCGAGGTCGACAGGTTGCTCGAAGACGTAAAGATGGCGTTCGGCCGTGATCTTCGTACCGCAACCCAAGCGGCAGGACGTCTCGCGGCGCTTCTCGCGAGCAAGCTCCCGCATCAGGCTGCCCCCGGGCCCGTGCGCGGCGGCCTGGCGCCGTGGCAGAAGTGCAAGGTCCAGAACTACATCGAAGACCAGCTCGAAGGGTCCATTCTCATCAAGGATCTCGCGAAACTGGTTTCGCTCAGCTCCAGCCATTTTTGCCGGGCATTCAAGGAAAGCTTCGGCGAGACACCGCATACATACATCGTCCGGGCGCGTATCGAGCGGGCGCGCATCCTGATGCTGACCACGCCTGACAGTTTGAGCCAGATCGCATTTTCGTGCGGGCTGGCGGATCAGGCGCATTTCTGCCGGTGGTTTCGCCAGACCATGGGCATGACGCCCGGCGCGTGGCGGCGCAGCCATGCCATTGGCGCCTGATTTGCCCCGATCGTCGACCACCTGCAATACGAAGCTGCGTCGGACAACGACGCCATATTATTCTGCTTGCGGACCGCATAGTACAGAGGGATCTGATACCAACGGCGGCTGAGCCTGAGCCATCCCCATCATGCCTGCGAAGGCAGGGCATCCAGGACGAAGCACCAAATGAGGGGTGTCCAATGGATACTCGCCTTCGCAGGTATGGCGAGCGCTAGCCGGGTCCAATGACCGCTGGCATGCTTCGCCGCTATTGCTTCCACCACATACGCGGCCTCGGGGTTCGCCCTTCGGGCGAACCCCGGGCCATCCTTCACCTCACCGAGGAAAACGCCGTCGGTGCCAGCAACGCATTGCGGACATCTTCCAGGATCTGCCCGTCCTTCTCGCTCTCAGCGGCGACCGCGATCCACTCGGGATCGGTGAGGAACGCGCTCCAGCGTTTCTCGCGCTCGGCCAGGTTCTCCCACGCGAGCATATAGGTGAGCTCCCGCATGCTATCACCGACCAGCGTTGTCCAGAACCCAGCCTGACGGATACCGTGCTTTTCCCAGATCCGCACTGTCTGATTCTGGAAGCGCGCGATCAGAGCCGGCAGTTTGCCGGGGATGGCGCGATAGATACGCAGCTCGTAGATCATCGATTTCTCCCTTGCGATCTGGCGATGGTGGACGCCGGGCGCCGGGCGCAGCTCACGCCGTCGCACTCACCCGATAGCGTTCCGCCGGGACCCTGCGCGACGGGTTCGGCATGGGCCGTTGCCGCATCGCCTCCATCCCGTCGATGTCGGGCCCCAACAGCGGGATCGCCGCGCCGATGCCTGCGTTGTTGACCAGCGCCGTAATGCTGGTGTCGGTACGCAGCATCGCCTCAACGCGGGCGAGGTCCCATGTGTCATTGAGATCTGCCACGGCGACGGTGATCGAACGCCCGGTCGCGTCCTGGAGACGGCCCGCCAAACCCTCGAGCCGCTTACGGTGACGTGCCACGATGACCAGGCCATGGCCACGGCGCGCCGGGCGGTCGGCATAGACCGCCCCAGTGCCTGACCACGCACCCGCAACAAGCGCGGTCCCATTTGTGGCAGCCGCCATCATCACCTCCTGTCGTTGCTTGCGCAGACCGAGGCTTGTGAGTGCCGATCAATCGCGGTCGACATCAACCACCGCCTGAGCAAAGGCTCGTGGCGCCTCCTGCGGCAGATTATGGCCGATGCCACCACGGATCAGGCGATGCGAATACTTGCCGGAGAACTTCTTGGCGTAGGCGGCGGGCTCCGGATGCGGCGCACCGTTCGCATCACCTTCCAGCGTGATCGTGGGTGCGGTGATGACCGGCGCCACGGCAAGGCGCTTTTCCAGCTCATCGTACTTTGCCTCGCCTTCAACCAGACCGAGCCGCCAGCGATAGTTATGAATCACGATGCTGACATGATCGGGGTTATTGAACGCCGCCGCAGAGCGATCGAATGTCGTATCATCGAACTGCCATTTTGGCGAAGCAATCCGCCAGATGAGCCTGGCGAAATCGTGCCGGTATTTATCGTAACCAATCCGGCCACGTTCCGTCGCGAAGTAATACTGATACCACCACTGCAGCTCGGCCTGGGGCGGCAACGGGATCTCGCCAGTCGCCGGGTTGCCGATCAGATAGCCGCTGACGGAAACGAGACCTTTGCAGCGCTCCGGCCACAAGGCCGCGACGATGTCGGCCGTCCGCGCGCCCCAATCATAGCCAGCGACGATCGCCTTCGGAATCTTAAGCGCATCCATCAAGCCGATCGCATCCACGGCGACCACCGATTGCTGGCCGTTCCGTACGGTCGCACTCGATAGAAAGTTCGTCGAGCCGTAGCCGCGCAGATAGGGGACGATCACCCGGTAGCCCGCCGATGCCAGCAAAGGCGCGACATCGACAAAGCTGTAGATGTCGTAAGGCCAGCCATGCAGCAGAATGACGGCAGGGCCATCAGCGGGACCGGCTTCCGCGTACCCCACGTTCAGGACGCCGGCATCGACCTGCTTTAGTGCGCTGAACGACGTATGCATCCCCCGCTTGATCGCCGGTATGTGCGTCAATTTGCCCGTGGCGGTTTGTGCCGACGCGGCGGCGAAGCTACCGAATTGTGTGGCGGCGAGACCTGCAGCTACCGCGCCGAGCAAGCGGCGACGATAATAACGGGTCTCTTCTGGCCGCATGATGGCACTCATCAATAGCCCCCTCGGCGTCTCATCAGACGTAAATGGAGTCGAAGATATCCCGGTGGATTTGGTTGCGACCCACGCTATAACGGACCCGGATCAGACCAGATTGATCGCGACATCGACGTTGCCACGCGTCGCCCGCGAATACGGACAGATCTCGTCAGCCCCTTCCACCAGGCGTTCCGCAACATCGTCGGCAACACCCGGCAGGCTGATGCTGAGCCGGGCTGCCAGCGCGTATCCGCCCTCCGAGGGACCGAGATCCACCTCCGCATCAATCGCCATATCCGGCGGCAGGCTCACCTTCATCTTGCCGGCGACCAGCTTCATCGCACTGACGAAGCAGGTCGACCAACCCGCGGCGAAAAGTTGCTCGGGATTGGTGCCATGACCCGAACCACCCGGCGATGAGAACGCCACATCCAGACGTCCGTCGGTGCTGCGGGACGTGCCGTCGTCCCGGCCGTCGGTGGTGTGGGTATTAGCAGTATAGAGGACCTTCTCGAGCCGGCCCATGCTGGGTTCCTTATGAGAGAGCTGGATTGCGGGCCTGATCGTTCGCCGCTACAGCCTGGCTCAGTGGCCCGCGCTCTGGCCGCCATCGACATGAAGGATCTCGCCCGTCACGAAGCTCGCTGATTCCAGATAGAGGATTGCATCAACGATGTCGGACATCTCGCCCATATGGCCCATCGGATGCAACCTATCGAGCTGCGCATGCGTCTCCACGGAATGCATCGGCGATTTGATGATGCCCGGGGCGACTGCGTTCACACGAATGCCGCGCTTCGCATACTCGATCGCGAGCGACTTGGTGGCGGCATTGAGGCTGCCCTTCGTCAGCGACGCAAGCAACGCCGGCACGGCGGACAACGGGTGATCCACCAGGGCGGTGGTGATCTGCACCACATGCCCGCTGCCGCTCTTTTCCATCTCGACCATGGCGAGCTGCGTCATGTGGAAGAAGCCACCGATATTGACACCCACCATCGCCTCGTAGTCGGCTATGGTGTACTGGGTGAACGGCTTGGCGACGAAGATGCCGGCGTTGTTGACAAGCGTGTCGATACGCCCAAACCGGCGCATGCCCTCAGAGATGGCGCGCTCGGCTGTCTTCCGATCGGCGATGTCGCCGGGCACCGTAACGATATCGTCGTCGCTTGACGGGCTCACCGACCGTGCGGTCGCAACAACCCGATAGTTGCGGTCACGATACGCCTGGACGAGAGCGGCACCGATACCCTGCGACGCGCCAGTAATGACAGCAACTTTGCGTTCGGTGTTCATCGTACACTCCCTCTGAGGCCCCCGGCAGCGGGAACGCACGCCGGTCGCGCGTCCATCCCGATTGGGCTGAAGGTATGCCCCGCCCCATTGCACGCGAATATTCGCTGTGCGGCAGACACTCTTCCCCCGTGCGATTGAATAGGGCCGCAAGCAACCGCGGGCCCATTCTGCCTTGCTGGCAAAGCCAGGACAGCCTCGCGGGGTCTGTCACAGCTCTCTGACACTTCCCTCGCCGGCCCGGCGGATCAGGACGCAGTCAATAGTCAATTTGCGTCATTCCGTGCAAGCCATCCCGCCCCGACGGCGCCACGGTCAACCGGTGTAGCGATTGTTCGGTCCGCTGGCGGATCCGACCGGCTGCGCTCGAGATCGCCCGGCTGCAAAACCTTCGTGAATGAGGTGATACCATGTACTTCTATGTGATCGCGGCCGTGGCCGCCCTGGGGGGGCTGCTATTCGGTTACGATACCGGCGTGATATCCGGCGCGCTGCTGTTCGTACGGCAGGTCATGTCGCTGTCTCCAACCCTGCAAGGGATCGTCGTCGCGATCGCGCTGGCGGGAGCGGCGATCGGCGCGGCGATAGCAGGATATATCTCGGATCGGGCCGGGCGCCGCCGCGTCATCTTCTTTGCCGGCTTGCTGTTCATCGCCGGGGCCATCCTCTCGGCCGTCGCACAAGAAGTTAACGTCCTGTTGGTCGGCCGCTTCCTTGTCGGCTTGGCGATCGGCGTGGCCTCGATGCTGACGCCCCTGTACTTGGCCGAAATTTCGCCGGCAAGCGATCGTGGCGCAATCGTGTCGCTTAACCAGCTCTGTATCACGGGCGGAATATTGATCTCCTACCTGGTCGGCTTCGCGCTCGCCGACGCCACCAACGGCTGGCGCTGGATGCTCGCACTCGGGGCGGTTCCCGGCATCATCCTATCGGCCGGTATGCTGGTCCTGCCGGAGAGCCCGCGCTGGCTCGCCGGGCACGGAAGGATGCAGGACGCCGAGCGGGTGTTGCGGGATCTGCGCGGCGCCGGTGACGTATCGGCGGAGCTGAACGGTCTGCGGACCGATCTCGCGCGGGAAGGCGGGCAGCTGGCCAGCGCGTGGCAGTTGCTGGCACCGCGTCTGCGCCGGCCTCTCGTTATCGGGATCGGCCTGGCCATGTTCCAGCAAATCACCGGGATCAACACCGTCATCTACTTCGCGCCGACGATCTTCCAGTCCGCCGGCCTGTCCTCCGCGGCAACGTCAATCCTGGCCACCGCGGGTGTTGGTGCCGTTAACGTGATCATGACGATCGTCTCTATCCGCCTGATTGATGGATGGGGCCGGCGGCAGTTGCTTGGCTGGAGCCTCGGCGGCATGGCGGTGACACTGTTCGTGCTGGCGGCAGCCTTTCATGCGGGCGCATCGGGCCAGCTCGCCTGGATCGCCGTTGTGTCGGTCGCGGCCTTCGTCGGCTTCTTCGCGATCGGGCTGGGGCCTGTCTTCTGGCTGCTGATCGCGGAGATCTTTCCGCTGGCACTGCGTGGCCGGGCGATGAGCCTGGCGACCGTCGCAAACTGGGTGTTCAACCTGGCAGTCTCCGCAACGTTCCTGAATCTGGTTGGCGCTGTCGGCAGTGCCGGGGCTTTCCTGATCTACGCCGTGCTGAGCCTGGTGGCATTGGCCTTCGTAGCCCTGATCGTGCCCGAAACAAAAGGGCGCAGCCTGGAGCAGATCGAGGCAACCTTTGAAGCCAAAACTGCCCCCGTGCCGTCCGGCCACGCGAGCACGCTGTGAGACGCGCCCTCGTACTCGCGCTGCCGATTCTTGTGGCCGCGGTGATGTCCGCCGCGGCCCAAACGCCAGGTGGCGTCCCAGGATCACAAGCGGCCGCCACCGCCGCGGATGCCGAGACCCCGGCCTACGTCGCGCCGCCCACCGAGCACCTGTTCGGCGATTGGTGGGGCCTGCGCACGGAACTTGAGCAGCGCGGCATCTACCTGTCGCTCGATGCCACCGCTGAATTCGCCGGCAATGTTAGCGGCGGGATCAAGCAAGGCGCGACGTCGGCGAACCAGGTGGCGTTCTCGGCCGATATCGATTGGCAACGCCTGGCCGGTGTCACGGGCCTGTCGACACACGTCATTTTCGTCAACAGGTCAGGTGCCAACGACAGCCAATTGTTCGGTGACAACGTCAGCCCGGTCCAGGAAATCTACGGTGCCGGCGGTGATGTCGCGATTCATCTTGTCTCGGCGTACGCGGAGGAGAAGCTGCTCAAGGGGCAACTGGATATCGCGGCCGGCTGGATGAACGTGGAGAACGACTTCGCCAGCTCGCCACTCTACTGCAACTACATGAACAACGCCTTGTGCGGTGATCCGAAAGCGCTGCCGGGTGGCGATATCGGGCACAGCGCCTTTCCTGACGCGGTCTGGGGCGGTCGTATCCGCGTGCGGCCGACGCCAGACACCTATATCGTGACCGGTGTCTATGGCGTGAATCGTGACTTGTACAGCCAAGCGGACAGCAGCGGATTCGACTTCGCGATGCCACATGCCGGCGGCGTGTATGTTCCAATTCAGGCCGCCTATGAACCGACGCTGGGCGTCGATCGCCTGCCGGGCCATTACGTGGTCGGTTTCGGCTACGACACCTCGCGCTTCCAGAGCTTCTCGAATGCGCTGCCGGCGAGTGCCGGGGTCCCGGTATCAAGCCACAACGGCAACACACAGTTCTGGATCTTGGCCGATCAGATGCTGATGCGGAACGGGCCTGGTGACCAGGATGGTCTCATCGCACTCGCCGGATTCGTGCGCAATGACCCGGACAATTCAACCTATGCGCAGCAATACTTCGCGGGTTTGCTGGATCGCGACTTCTGGCACGCACGGCCGGAGGATGCCGTTGGCCTGCTGTTCACCTACATCGCGATGAGCGGCACCCTTGGCAAAGTACAGGCCGAGCAGCAGGAACTCGGCCTACCCGTCAGCAACGCCGCGAGCGGTATCCAGACTCACGAGATGATCCTCGAACTCAACTACAATATCCACGTCTATCGCGGCCTGGATTTCCGGCCGGACTTCCAGTACGTTATCCGCCCCAACGCGCAGTCGACGCTCCACAACGCCGCGGTATTTGGCTTCAAGGCGCATGTGGAGTTCTGATCGACCGGATCGGGCAGCATGGCAATGCGGGCATACGACATCATCGAGCACAGCTACGACGTAGTCATCATTGGTGCCGGCGGCGCCGGAATGCGCGCCGCCTTGGGGATGGCCTCGTCCGGCTTGAAGACGGCGTGCATCACCAAGGTGTTCCCGACACGCAGTCACACCGTGGCGGCGCAAGGTGGCATGGCGGCGGCGCTGGGCAATATGGGCGACGGAGACAACTGGCGCTTCCACATGTACGACACTGTCAAGGGGTCCGACTGGCTCGGTGATCAGGATGCGATCGAATACATGTGTCGTGAGGCGGTGCCCGCTGTGCTGGAACTGGAACATTACGGCGTTCCATTTTCGCGCACGGACGATGGTCGGATCTATCAGCGGCCGTTCGGCGGGCAGACGCTCGAATATGGGAAGAAGATGGCGCAACGCACCTGCGCCGCGGCCGATCGGACCGGCCATGCGGTTCTGCACACGCTCTATCAGCAGTGCCTCAAATGCAATACCGAGTTCTTTGTTGAGTACGTGGCGCTTGACCTGCTGATGGATGACGATGGTGCGTGCCGCGGCATGCTGGCCTGGAACATGGACGACGGGACGCTGCATCGTTTCCGTGCCCATCGCACGGTCCTGGCGACCGGCGGCTACGGCCGGGTCTACTTCTCCTGCACGGCTGCCCATACGTGCACCGGCGATGGCAATGCCATGGCGTTGCGCGCCGGACTCCCGCTCGAGGACATGGAATTCACGCAGTTCCACCCCAGCGGCATTTACGGCTCCGGCTGCCTGATCACCGAGGGCGCACGCGGCGAGGGCGGTTACTTCACCAATTCGGAAGGTGAACGCTTCATGGAGCGTTACGCGCCGACCGCGAAGGACCTGGCGGGCCGCGATGTCGTTTGTCGTGCGATGACGATCGAGATCAATGAGGGGCGCGGCTGTGGGCTGCACAAGGACCACATCCTGTTGCACCTGGAGCACCTTGGGGCCGAGCTGCTGCATGAACGGCTGCCGGGCATCAGTGAGACCGCGAAGATCTTCGCGGGCGTCGACGTCACGCGCGAGCCGATCCCGGTGTTGCCGACAGTCCACTACAACATGGGCGGTGTGCCGACCAACCGGCACGGCGAGGTCATCACGACACGGAACGGCGATTCCGACGCTGTCGTCACCGGCGTGATGGCGATCGGCGAAGCGGCCTGCGTCTCGGTGCATGGCGCCAATCGGCTTGGCTCCAACTCACTGCTGGACATCATCGTGTTCGGCCGAGCCGCGGCGTTGCGGGTGGCAGAGACAGTTCGGCCCGGCGCGACTCACCCCACGCTTCCGGTGAAAGCGACCGACCGTGCGATTGCACGCTTGGACCGGATCCGATGGTCGAAGGGCACGGTGGGGGCTGGACCAGTGCGCCTGACGATGCAACGGACCATGCAGCGTCACTGCGCGGTGTTCCGCGATGGACCGCTTCTGGATGAAGGCCTGGGCGCGCTCAACGACGTCATCGCACTGATGCGCGATGAGCTTGGCATCAGCGATCGATCGATGGTCTTCAACACCGATCTCGCGGAAACGCTTGAACTCGACAACATGCTGGCGCAGGCGAATGTCAGCCTTCATGCCGCGATTGGCCGGACGGAAAGCCGTGGCGCGCACGCGCGCGAGGATTTCCCGAAGCGGGACGACGAGAACTGGCTGAAACACACGCTCAGTTGGCTTGATGACGACGGCCGTGTTCGCCTCGATTACCGACCGGTCCATTTACAACCGCTGTCGAACGAGGTTGCATCGATACCGCCGAAGGAGCGGGTGTACTGATCCAACGATCGTTGGGCCCAATCCATACCAGTCATATCCGGCTGGTGCAGGTCAGAGGTGACAAGGTCTCCAGCGGCTTAGGCCAGAAGCTGGATGACTTCGAAAGCACGGCCCCCGAGCGGCACCGGGGATCCAAGAACCCGCAGTTCGCGGCGGGCGAGATCAATCTCGCAGTCGTCTGAGGCGTAGTCCTGTCGAACGTACCGTGCAGGCATGGCGAAAGCTCATAGCCTATAGAGTCTTAAGGTATATGAAGAATTTGATCTGTCGCTGAGCAACGTTGTGCGTCGAACGCATCATGCCAGACGCCGGCTGACGCCCGGCTGACAGCGGGGCATGTTCACCAGGTCGTGATACCACCGGCGGCTTAAGGAAGGTTCAGCCCGCAGGGCCTTTCACAATTATTCACATCATGCACCAGGATTCAGTGCCACCCCTCTCTCTAGACAGCACAGTGGGGGCGGAAAATCATGAGTGATTCAAAGTTAGCGACGACGTCAATCGCCGCACGCGGGCGGACGGTATTCAGAACTGCGGGTCTGCTGTCCGCGTTCGCCGGCGAAGCGCCGGAGCGATGGGGTCAGGGGGCACCGAAGCGATCCGCCAATCTGGTCGCCGACGGGCAGCATACGGCCACGGCCGATATAGACGGCACAGGCCGTCACAGCGCGCTGCAGCCGCTTTCCGTGACAGTTACGAGAACATCGCTCCGTCCCGAACGGTGGCCACCATGTCCGGGCGCCCGCCAACGGAAGGACTGGCGGCGGCGCCTCTCGAAACGAGCCGCTTTGCGATTTGAAATTCTGGACAGCACCGACTCCCCAGGAGGACGCAATGGATCGCATTGACGCCATCAAGGTCTTCGTCACCGCACTCGACGAAGGCAGCCTTGCCGGAGCAAGCCGCAAACTGGGGCGCTCTCCTGCCGCTGTAAGCCGCGCCGTGGCCTTTCTTGAAAACCAGGCCGGCGTGCCGCTTCTCCATCGCACCACCCGCTCAAGCAAGCTGAGTGAGGTCGGCGAGCGCTACGCGGCCGTCTGCCGGCGCCTGCTCACCGAGCTCAATGCGTTCGAGATTCTTGCGGCGAACGAGAGGTCGCATCCCGGCGGCACGCTCAGCATCTCGGCTCCGGTCATGAGCGGCGAACAGGTGTTGCGTCCGATCCTGGACGACTTTCTTGATGCGTTTCCGACGGTGTCGGCGAAGCTTCTGCTGAGTGACCGGCAGATGAACCTGATCGACGAAGGCCTTGATGCGGCCCTGCGCATTGCGCATTTGCCCGATTCGTCGATGGTCGCTGTGCGGGTTGGCGAAGTCCAGCAGGTCATCGTTGCCGCGCCATGCTACCTCGCTAGTCATCCGCGCATAGAGGCGCTCTGCGATCTGTCGAAACAGCGGATCATCACGTATTCGCAAGCAGACCTGAACGCGTGGAGCTTCCCACCTGCCGCGGGCTCGTCGACGCCACGGACCGTTTCATTCGCGCCGCGCTGTGTCGTGAACACCCAGCGCGCGGCCATCGCCTCGGCTGTCGAGGGGCGCGGCGTGACACGGCTGTACTCCTATCAGGTCGCTGAACATGTGCGGGACGGCCAGCTGCAGATCGTGCTGCGGTCGCATGAACACGCGCCCGTCCCGGTGCATCTCATCATGCCGGAAGGCCGGCTTTCCATGCCGAAGGTACGCGCATTCGTGGACTTCGCGGTTCCGCGCCTGCGGGCACAGTTCGCGCGCCTTGCCGCGGATATCGGGCCTAAGATTGGTGCGGCCAGCTGATATGCAACACCAGCAGGGACGCTAGGAGGGGAGGCGCCCAATTGGCGCTTAACGTTCCCAAAAAGTTGCTAATGGCACCGACAATCGTGGCTACGCACGGCCTATACACATGTGCAGACCACCATCGCCTGTTCGACCGCCCGAGCCTCCGTCCAGCCGGCACCCTCGGCCGCGAGGCTCATACGGGTGGCCGGTGGCAGGGCCACATGCAACGCGCGTTGCAATCGCAACAGGATGGCGCGCCGCGCGCCGACGCGACTGGCCGTGGCAGGATGGACGCATCGCGAGAATCCGGCGCAGCGCGCGGCCATCATGGTGTCACCGCCTTGAGCCGGGTACAGCGCCAATGCACCGGCAGTGCGCCCAGGACACGGGTCAGTGCGTCGTAGTTCGCCACCGCCCGCGGCATTTTATGTGCCGTACGTTCGGCGCCAACGCGGATTCGACAGTATCTGGCCTACGATCAGCTCATAGCGCCACCTCCGCGATCGTCGCGGCCGCCGCGCGGGCCCGCGCCGCCGTCTCACGCGCCATCTGGGCGCACCGCCCAGTATACGCTGTCGGATCCAGCAGCCCCGCAATCGCTTTCGCATCCAGATGCGCGGTTGCGCGTGGGTCCGCCGCCAGTAGCGCGGCAAAGGGCATGCCCTGCACGAAGGCAGCCTGCGACGCATCATACACCACATCATGCGCATGCTGCCGGCCCATTGTGGCGCCCAGCTCCAGCATCACCGCCTCAGCCATGATCAGCCCGCCGCCGAGGTCGAGATTGGCCCGCATGCGGTCCGGATTCAGATGCAGGCCACGCAGCACCTCGCCCAGCCGGCTGAGCAAATCACCCATCGCAATGCAGGCGCGTGCCTCGGCGGCGTCCATCATCAGGCTGGTGGTGCGATCCGCCTCGTGCTCGGTCTGCATCGCCTCCAGCGCGAGCGGCACCATCATACGCACCTCGGCCGCGGCAGCGATGATGTCCTGGCACAATTTTGGGTTTCGCTTCTGCGGCATGGTGGAACTGCCGACAGTGCCAGGCGGCACGGGCTCCTCGACCTCACCGAACTCAGTCTTCATCAACGTGTAGATCTCGCGCGCGATCTTGCCGCTGGTCGCGGCAAGCAGGCCCAGGACGCAGATATTCTCCGCCAGGTGATCGCCCAGCGCACGTGACGGCACGGCCATCGTGCCGAAATCGAGCTGCTTGCCGATGCCGGCCTGCACCTTCGGGCCCAGCTCGCCGAGCGAGGCAAAGGTCCCTGCCCCGCCGCCCAGCATCGCGACGAACAGCCGCGGCGCCACCTGATGCAGCCGTTCGAGATGACGCAGCAGTTCGTCCATCCACACCGCAACCTTGTAGCCGAAGGTCGCCGGCACCGCGTGCTGGCCATGCGTGCGGCCCGCCAGCACCATCTCGGCACCGCGCTCGGCGAGGTCGGCCATCGCGGTCAGGGATTCGCCGATCAGGCGCAGGAACACCGCGTGGGCCTGGCGCAGCACCAGCAAATCACCGGTCTGCGTGATGTTCTGCGTGGTGGCGCCCCAGTGCACCCAGCCGCCATGCGCGTCGCCGACCACACGGCCAAGCTCCCACACCAGCGGCACGATGGTGTGGCCGGTGCGCGCGAAACCTTCATCAATCCGGGTTCGGTCCAAAAGTTCCAGTCTCGCGTTGGCGGAGATCGCATCGGCCGCGGCGGTGGGAATGATGCCCAGCTCGGCCTGGGCCCGCGCCAGCGCGGCCTCGACGTCCAGCCATGCCTGCCAGCGGTTCTCCAGTCGATACAGCGCGCGGATGCCAGGGTCCGACACGCGCGTGGCTGTCGGCAGGGCGTCACTCATGGCGGTTCCTCCTGTTCAGGTGGCGAAGGTTACCAGCTCCATGCCTTCCTCGACCATGTCGTCCACCGCGGGACGGATCGTCGCGATCGTGCCCTCGGTCGGGGCCGACAGAGTGATCTCCATCTTCATCGCTTCCAGCACCAGCAGCGGCGCGCCCTTGGCGACGCGATCGCCGGGCCGCACCAGGATGCGCACGACACGGGCTGGGATCGGTGCGGTCAGACGATCGTCGCCAACGTGGTCGAGCAAGGGTGGCGCCAATGGATCGATGCGATACAATACGTGATTGCGTCCGGCATGGATCACCACCAGCTCCGCACCGCGCCGCACCACATGCAGGCGATGACGAATGCCTTCCAGGTGTAGCACCATGCCATCGGCAGTTTCGCTGGCGCGCGCACGCACCGCGCCGGTTGGCAACGATAGATCGATCTCATCACTGATGCCGATCCGTGCCCGCAGCGTCACGATTTCATCACCCTTCCGGAACAGCAGGTCCTGATAGCCATCGCCGTTCATGCGCCAGGCATCGGGCACCGCCCAGGGCGACCAGGGATCGTCGGTCCACGCTGCAACCTGCGCGACGGCGGTGCGTTCATCCGCCAGCACCGCCAACGCGGCGGCGGCCCAGACGATCGGGCCAATGTCCTCAGTGGGTGGCGCCAATACTTCCGGGTAACGAGCGATGAACCCCGTATCCAGAGCCCCATCGGCAAATGCCGCGTGCCCCGCGATCGCACGCAGCAGATCGAGATTGGTCCGCACGCCGACCACCTCGTATTCCCTCAGCGCGCTCGCCAGACGACGCACAGCGGAGGCACGATCGACGTCCCAGACGATCAGCTTGGCGATCATCGGGTCGTAGTTCGGCGTGATGGCATCGCCCGTGCGCACGCCAGTATCCACACGGACATGCGCGTCTTCGCGCGGCTGCCGCAGATGCACCAGCGTGCCAATCGAGGGCAGGAAATCGCGCGCAGGATCCTCGGCATAAACGCGCGCCTCAATGGCATGGCCGTGGATGCGAAGCTCATCCTGCGTCAGAGGAAGTGCTTCGCCGGCGGCCACACGCAACTGCCATTCCACCAGGTCGAGGGCAGTGATCAGCTCGGTGACGGGGTGTTCGACCTGCAGGCGGGTGTTCATCTCCATGAAGTAGAACGCGCCGCTTTCTGCGATGAACTCGACCGTGCCGGCACCGACATAACCGACCGCACGCGCCGCCGCGATCGCGGCCTCGCCTATCGCGTGCCGGCGGATGGGGTCCATTCCCGGGGCGGGGGCTTCCTCGATCACCTTCTGGTGTCGGCGCTGGATGGAGCAGTCGCGTTCGAACAGGGAGACCGTGTTGCCGTGCGTATCGGCGAAGACCTGGATTTCGATATGGCGTGGGCGCGTGAGGTATTTCTCGATCAATACGTGGTCGTCGCCAAAGGCGGCGCGGGCTTCACTCTTGGCGCCGTCCAATGCAGCTTGTAGCTCGGCAGCGCGCTCTACGATGCGCATGCCCTTGCCGCCGCCGCCGGCCGAGGCCTTGATCAGCACGGGGTAACCGATGCGTTCTGCGGCCGCGGAAAGCGTGGGCACATCCTGCGCATCGCCGTGATAGCCAGGAACAAGCGGAACGCCTGATCGTTCCATTAGCGATTTCGCCGCGGCTTTCGAGCCCATGGCACGGATCGCGGCAGCCGGTGGGCCGATGAACACAATATCGGCAGCGGCACAGGCTTCAGCGAATTCGGCATTTTCCGACAGGAAACCGTAGCCTGGATGCACGGCCTGGGTGCCGGTGCGGCGCGCCACGTCGATGATGCGCTCGATCGACAGGTAGCTCTGGCGCGCCGGCGCAGGGCCTATCGGCCAGGCTTCATCAGCCAGTTCGACGTGGCGGGCCTTAACATCAGCGTCCGAATAGACCGCGACAGTGGCAATACCCATACGCCTCGCCGTTGCGATGACCCGGCATGCGATCTCACCACGATTGGCGATCAGAATTTTATGAAACATCGCGCTACATCCGGAACACGCCGAAGCGCGTCGGCGGGATCGGTGCATTCAGGCTGGCCGACAGACCGAGGGACAGCACACGCCGCGTGTCGAGCGGATCAATCACCCCATCATCCCACAACCGCGCGGTGGCGTAGTACGGATGGCCCTGGGTTTCGTATTGCGCGCGGATTGGTGCCTTGAACGCATCCTCCTCCTCGGCGGGCCAGGTGCCGCCACGCGCCTCTATGTTGTCGCGTCGGATCTGCGCCAGCACCGAGGCTGCCTGCTCGCCGCCCATCACGCCGATACGCGCGTTCGGCCACATCCACAGAAAGCGTGGCGCATAGGCGCGGCCGCACATGCCGTAATTGCCCGCACCAAAACTGCCGCCAATGATTATGGTGAATTTCGGCACCGCCGCCGTGGCGACGGCGGTCACCATCTTGGCGCCATCCTTGGCTATGCCGCCGGCCTCGTATTTCCGCCCGACCATGAAGCCGGTGATGTTCTGCAGAAACACCAACGGGATGCCGCGCTGGGCGCACAGTTCGATGAAGTGCGCGCCCTTCTGCGCGCTTTCGCTGAACAGGATGCCGTTGTTGGCGACGATGCCAACGGGATAGCCGCACACATGCGCGAAACCGGTGATCAGCGTCGCGCCATAGAGGCGCTTGAATTCGTCGAACTCGCTGCCATCGACAAGGCGCGCGATGACCTCACGGATGTCGAAGGGTTTGCGGCGATCGGTGGGGATGATGCCATAGAGTTCGGCGGGGTCACGCAGCGGGGGTGCGGGCGGGCGCAGCGCCACCGCGGGGCGTTTCACGGTGTTCAGTGAGGCGACGATACGCCGCGCAATGCCCAGCGCGTGCGCGTCGTTCTCGGCGTAGTGGTCGGTGACACCGGACTGGCGGCTGTGCACGTCGGCGCCACCGAGTTCCTCGGCCGTGACCACCTCGCCCGTGGCGGCCTTCACCAGCGGCGGACCGCCGAGGAAGATCGTGCCCTGGCCACGCACGATGATCGATTCGTCCGCCATCGCCGGAACATAAGCACCACCGGCGGTGCAGGAGCCCATTACCACTGCGATCTGCGCGATACCGTCGGCCGACATCGTCGCCTGGTTATAGAAAATGCGGCCGAAATGATCGCGGTCGGGGAAAACCTCGTCCTGGTTCGGCAGGTTGGCGCCACCGCTGTCCACCAGATAAAGGCACGGCAAGCGGTTCTGCATCGCGATTTCCTGCGCGCGCAGGTGCTTCTTGACCGTTATCGGGTAGTAGGTACCACCCTTCACCGTGGCGTCGTTGGCAACGATCATGCACTCGCGGCCGGAGACGCGGCCGACACCGGTGATGATGCCGGCGGAGGGGACCTCGTCGCCATACATGCCATGGCCGGCGAGCTGACCAATCTCGAGGAAAGGAGAAAGTGGGTCGATCAGAGCGCGGATGCGATCGCGCGGGAGGAGCTTGCCACGCGATAGGTGACGTTGGCGGGCAGACGCTCCGCCGCCGATGCGGATGCGGTCGGCGATGGCGCGTAGGTCGGCGACCAGCGCGCGCATGGCGTCCGCGTTGGCACGGTAGTCGTCGGTGCGCGGATCGATGGAGGTGTCAAGGATGGGCATCAGAGGTGCGCCGACCTTGACCCATCGTACACCTCTCCCGCTGCGCGGGAGAGAGCCTGCCGCGGACTTGATCCGGGGTCGCGGAGCGATGCGACCGCGGGTGAGGGTGAGGGTGGTGCCCGCGGCACCACCCTCACCCGCCATCGCGTCGCTCGCCGGCCTCTCCCGCACGCGGGAGAGGCGTACGATTCACGACGTTTCATTGAATAGCTCGCGGCCGATCAACATGCGACGGATCTCACTTGTCCCGGCACCGATTTCATATAATTTCGCATCTCGCAGCAGGCGGCCGGTTGGATAATCGTTGATGTAGCCATTGCCGCCCAGGCACTGGATCGCCTCCAATGCCATCCACGTGGCCTTCTCCGCAGCGTACAGGATCGCACCCGCGGCGTCCTTACGCGTGGTGGCACCGCGATCACAGGCCTTGGCCACCGCATACACATACGCCTTGCTCGCATTCATTGTGGTGTACATGTCGGCGAGCTTGCCCTGCATCAACTGGAACTCGCCAATCGACTGGCCGAACTGCTTGCGCTCGTGCACGTAGGGGACAACGACATCCATGCAGGCCTGCATGATCCCCAGCGGACCCGCTGCAAGCACAGCACGTTCGTAGTCAAGCCCGCTCATCAACACGTTCACGCCGCGCCCTACCGCGCCAAGCACATTCTCCTCCGGCACCTCACAGTCCTGGAACACCAGCTCGCACGTGTTTGATCCCCGCATCCCGAGCTTGTCCAACTTCTGCGCAGTGGCGAATCCCTTGAACCCCTTCTCCACCAGGAATGCGGTCATCCCGCGTGGACCAGCATTCGGATCAGTCTTGGCGTAGATCACCAGCACATCGGCGTCCGGGCCGTTGGTGATCCACATCTTGCTGCCGTTCAGCACGTAACGATCACCGCGCCTGTCGGCGCGCGTACGCATGCCGACCACATCGGAGCCCGCACCGGGTTCGGACATGGCCAATGCACCGACATGTTCGCCGTTGATCAGTCTGGGCAGGTAGCGGCGCTTCTGCGCCTCAGTGCCGTTACGGCGGATCTGGTTAACACAGAGATTGGAATGCGCGCCGTAGGACAGGCCGACCGAAGCCGAGGCGCGGCTGATCTCCTCCATCGCTACCACGTGTTCCAGATAGCCCATGCCGGCGCCGCCGTATTCGGGTTCCACGGTGACGCCGAGCAGACCAAGATCGCCGAACTTACGCCAAAGATCGGCCGGGAAGTCGTTCTGCGCGTCGATTGCGGCCGCACGTGGGGCGATCTCATCGGCGGCAAAGCTTTCCACCTGGTCGCGCAGCAGATCCGCGGTTTCCCCCAGATCAAAGTCCAGCGCGCGCATCCGGTTGGTCATTCTGCGGCTCCTCCGCCGGGAACGGCTTTGTATACGATCATACGTTAGTTTCTTATTGACCGCAAGCATCGGCGCCTTAGACTGCGCCGGATGATCGCACCGATCTTAGCATGACACGCGTCGCCGGCTCGCACGGCCCGACTACCGCCGCCACCATCCGCCGGGTGGGGTTGCGGCTGATCCACGAACACGGGTTCGAAGCCATGAGCCTGCGCCAGCTCGCCGCCGAGGTCGGGCTGCAACCCGCCTCGCTTTATAATCATTTCGCTACCAAGCAGGACCTGCTATTCAACCTGATCCATGATCACATGCGGACGCTGCTGGCACAGTCCGATGCGGCGCTGCACGCCGTCGTTGGTCCCTTGCATCGCCTGCGCGCCTTCGTCGCCAATCACCTGCTGTACCACATGGAAAAGAAGCACGAGGTCTTCGCGGCGAATTTCGAGCTGCGCTCGCTGGAGGCGAAGAATCATCGCGTCATCATTGCCCTGCGGCGCGATTATGAAGCGCGGCTGATCACGCTGCTCGATGACGGTGTGGCTGGCGGCATGCTGCATCTGCCGGACACGCACATCGCCGCCTACGCGATCCTGGCGATGCTGACTGGCGCCTGCACCTGGTACAAGCCGGAGGGACGGTTATCGAAACATGACGTCGTGGCGATGCACACGGCCCTGGTGTTGCACGGCTGCCTGGCCTCAGAACACCAGCCGTCCGCCCACCACGCACAGCACCGCGGCCAGGATCGGCCGCAACACCGTCTCGGGCACGCGTGAGGCCAAATAGCTGCCCAGCACAATGCCGGGGATCGCCCCGGTCAGCAGCGAACCCAGCAGGGGCCAGTCCACCGCGCCCAGGAACCAATGCCCCATGCCAGCGACCAGCGTCAGCGGCACCGCATGGGCGATATCCGATCCAACAATGCGCGCCATCGGAAGTTCCGGGTACAGTACCATCAACACGGTGACCCCGATCGCACCGGCACCCACCGAAGAGACCGAGACCAGAACGCCCAGCACCGCGCCACAGGCAATGGTCAGCCACCGCCGGGTGCCTGGCGACAGGCATGCCACGACGGGCACCAACGCAGCGAGAAACCATCGCCGCGACAGCAAGGCCGCGGCGGTCAACAACAAGGCGATACCCAGCACCATTGTCACCACACGGCCGGCCCCATGTGACATCAGGTTGACCTGTGAGGAGACCAGCAAGGTCACGATCGTGGCCGGCACGCTGCCCGCGGCCAGGCGTCCGACAACGCGCCATTCCACCGTGCGGTTGGCGCCATGCACCAGCGTGCCGACGCTTTTGCTGGCGGCGGCGTACAGCAGATCCGTGCCGACGGCCGTGGTCGGGTGGATGCCAAACAATAGGACCAGCAGGGGCGTCATCAGCGCCCCGCCGCCAACACCGGTCTGGCCGACCAGCAGGCCCACGAAGAAACCGGACAGCGCATAAAGCGGATCGGGGTGCGGCACGGCGCGGCCCATGCTCGTGCGCCGCACCATGCGACGCCCGCCAGGACATGTGGCGCGGGCGTGGTCGCGGTCAACAGAAGTTACAGCGCGGCGAAATTCACCTCCCGCAGGCACGCTGGCCAGGCATCTCTGTCACAAAAACCGGCGCCGGTGGGTCATTTTCCCCAGCGCAGCACCATCGCATCCAGTCGTTCGGCGATCGCGATCAGTTCCGCACGCGCTGCGGGATGCAGCGGCGGCAGCGGGTGACGCAGCGCGTCGCACGCGATGACGCCACCCGCCTGCATCAGCGCCTTGCACGCGGCCAGGCCGCATTGGCGGTTCTCGTGGTTGATCAGCGGCAGCCAGCGTGCGTAGGCGGCGACGGCAGCGTCGCGGTCGCCAGCAAAATAGGGATCGGTGATCTGGCGGATGCCGTCGGGATAGCCGCCGCCGGTCATCGCGCCGGTGGCGCCGGCATCGAGATCAGCGAGCAGAGTGATGGCTTCCTCGCCATCCCACGGTCCAACGATGGCGTCACCGCCGAGGGCGATGATCTCGCGCAACTTTGCGGCGGCCTGGGGGACTTCAATCTTGAAGTAGCTGACATTGCCGATCTCGCGCGCCATGCGAGCGAGGAACGGCGCCGGAAGGGTGGTGCCGGCGACCGGCGCATCCTGGACCATGATGGGGATCGTGATCGTATCCGAAACGGTCTGGTAGAATTCGAAGATGCGTGATTCGGGCATGCGGATGGTGGCGCCGTGGTAGGGCGGCATGATCATCACCATCGCGGCACCGGCATCCTGGGCATGGCGGCTGCGCTCGGCACAGATGCGCGTGCTGGTGTGGGTAGTGGTGACGATGACGGGGACTCGGCCGGCGACGTGGGTTAGCACGGCGTGCATGATCCGCTCGCGTTCGTCATCGGCGAGCAGGAACTGTTCGGAAAAGTTGGCAAGGATGCAGAGGCCCTGCGAGCCGGCGTCGATCATGAAGTCGACGGTGCGGTGCTGGCCGGGAACGTCGAGGTCGCCGTGGGAGTCGAAGATGGTTGGGACGACAGGGTAGACGCCGCGCATGCGAGATGATGAGGGCATGGACGGTTCCTCCTCGTTGTGGGACCCTCGGTCCGTCGATGGCCGGGCCTGCGCCCGGCGATGACGTTGGGCGAGGAATGATCATCCCACCATCAGGTCCAGCCAGCCGCGGGCGTCGAACTGGGCTGAGTCACCTTGGCGCAGCAGGACGGTGGTGGTGTCGGACTCGACGATGGCGGGGCCGGTGATAGATTGGTCTTCGGCGAGCGCAGCGAAGTCGTAGACTGGCACTTCGATCCAGCCGCCCAGATAGAGGCGGCGTTGAGCTTTCGCCACGGTTGCGCCGGGCCCGCGCATCGCCGCCACACCGGCGGGAGGTGGCAGACGGCCGATCACCGAGGCACGCGCGTTCACCAAGACAACGTCCTGGTCGGGCAACGAATAGGTGTACAGCGCCTCGTGCCGCGCATGGAACAGCTTCTCCAGGTCCGCGGCAAGCGTCTGAGACGCCCAGTCGACATTATCGAGCGGGACCGCGATCTCGAACACCTGCTCGCCGTAGCGCATGTCGGCCGAGCGGCGGACCGTGATCTCGCCACCGTACCAACCCAGGCGCTCGCGGCCCTCTCGTTCCATCGCGGCGAAAGCGGCCTGTAGTGCGGCGATATCGATGCCGCTGCCCTGCGCCTGGCTGCGCGCCAGTTCGATACGTAGGTCGGTGTTCAGCATGCCCCAGGCGGACAGCACCGAGGCGGCCAATGGCACCACTACGCGGGTCATGCCGAGCCCGGCGGCGACAGCCGAAACGTGCAGACCGGCAGCGCCACCGAAAGCCAACAAGGCATGTTTGCGTGGATCGACCCCACGGCGGACGGTGGCAACGCGCACGCCATCCGCCATGCGGGTATTGATCAGACGGTGGATGCCGGCAGCAGCGGCGATCGGTTCGATTTCGAGCTCATTGGCCAGCCGCGCCACCGCGGCCTCGGACGCAGCCTTGTCCAGCGTGCGGCGGCCACCAAGAAAATTGGCGGGATCCAGGTAGCCGAGCACCAGATTGGCGTCGGTGACGGTGGGCACGGTGCCGCCCTGGCCGTAACAAACCGGCCCCGGATCGGCGCCAGCGCTTTGCGGACCAACCTGCAACAAGCGCGAGCGATCCAGATGAGCGATGGAACCGCCGCCCGCGCCCAGCGTGACAATGTCGAGCGCCGGCAGCGCGATGCGCGCGTTGGCGACAGCGCGACCATTCGACAGGCTGGCCTGGCCGTCCTGCACCAGCGCGATGTCGGTTGACGTGCCGCCCATGTCGAAGGTGATCATGTCGCGCACCACACCCACACGCGCCAGTGCCACCGCCGCTGCGACGCCGCCGGCCGGGCCGGACAGCGCGGTACCGGCTGCGAGGCGCACGGCCTCCTCCACCGACGCGACGCCGCCATGGGACAGGATGACGAACAGCGCACCGGTGAACCCGGCCTCGGACAGGCGAGACTGCAGGCGGCGCAGATAGGTGTCGATCACCGGGCCGACCGCGGCGTTGGCGACGGTGGTGGAGAAGCGCTCGAACTCCTTGATCTGCGGCAGCACGTCAGCCGACGTCGTGACATAGACCTGCTGCAGGCGTCGCTTCACCGTAGCAGCGGCCTGCTGTTCGTGTTCCGGGTTCTGCCAAGCATGCAGGAAGCAGATAGCGACCGCCTGGATGTCGGATGCCGCAAGCAGATCGAGCGCGGCGTTGAGTGAAGCGCGATCAAGGCCCAGCTCGATACGGCCATCAGGACGCAAGCGCTCACGCACGCCTAGGCGCAGATGGCGCGGCACCAGCGGCGCGGGCGGCGTCATGCGCAAGTTGTAGCGTTCGGGCTTCAGGCCCTCGCGCATTTCGATGATGTCGCGATGGCCTTCTGTGGTGAGCATGCCGACACGCGCAGCCTTGCCTTCCAGCAGCGCGTTGGTGGCGACGGTGGTGCCGTGCACGACGCGGCTGGTCTGGCTGAGCAACGCCGCGGGCCTCAAGCCGAGGGCCTCGGCAGCGCGCGCGATGCCGTCCAGAACGCCATCGGATTGATCTGCTGGCGTGGTGGCAGCCTTGGCGATGGTGGTGGTGCCGTCATTGGCGGTGACCACAATGTCGGTGAAAGTACCGCCAACGTCGATGCCGATGGTGTAGTTCACGACACCAGTCCTTCCTTGACATCGGCCGCACGCGCGGCGGGGTCGCGTTGCGCCGGGTCACCCCAGCCACCACCACCACCGGACAGCACGTGGATCACGCTGCGAGGCGGAATCACCACGCCAACTTCCTTACTTTTCAGTTTGCGCGGCGGTGCATCGGGCGGTAGCAGCGTGTAGTCGTGTGGTGCGCCGTCCTTGCCGCCGAGCTCGCCGCGCGCGCCGTGCACAATCCCCTCCCCCGCCGTGTTGGCACGCGCCGGACCGTCGGTTTCCACTCGCAGGCGCATATCGCCGCCGGTGCCACCGCGGTATTTGCCGTCACCGCCGGAGTTGGCGCGGTATTCGTGGGTTTCGAACAGCAGCGGGAAGCGGGTTTCGGCGACTTCGATCGAGCCGAATTTTATGCCGCCAGCCGAATGCCATTCTCCGATCGTGGAGAACCCGTCGCCAGCCGACGATCCGCCGCCGCCAGGGCGCGCTTGGAACATATGCCAGATGAAACGTCGGCCGGTACGCGGGTCCTTGCCGTCGATGGCGATGCGCAGGCGGCGACCCCAGCCACCCATCGCGCGCTCAGGGCAGGCGGGGGCAAGCGCGGTGATGATCGCCTCGATGATCTCGTTGCCGCAATGGCTGGTGCACATGGTGACCGGCGCGCCTTCCCGTGCCCAGACGATGGTGCCCTCCTTCAGGATGACGGTGACCGGGCGGAACGCACCCTCGTTCTTCGCGATGTCGGCGTCGAGCAGAAAGGCGAACGCCATCGCCACCGCCGATTGCGTGTTGGCGTGTGAGGAGTTGACGAAGCTGACCACCTGCGGATCAGACTCGCTCAGGTCGATGGTGAGGTCCCTGCCCTGCTTGGTGATCTTCGCGCGCACGGCGATGTTGGTGGTACCGAAACCGTCGTCATCCAGCCAGGCGGCGCCTTCGTACACGCCGTCCTGCCAGGTGGCGACGATGGCGCGCGCATGGCGCTCGGCGGCGTTCAGCATCTCCTCCACCGAGGCGGCCAGCGTGCGACCGGTGAATTCGGCGATCACCGCGTTGAGGCGCTGTTCGCCCAGACGCGCCGCGCCGATCTGTGCGTGCAGATCGCCGAGGAAATCGCGCGGATGGCGCACGTTCAGCGCCAGCATTTGCAGCAGATCAGGACGCAGGACGCCGTTCTCGGTCAGGCGGATCGGCGGCAGGCGCAGGCCCTCGTGCCAGATCTCGGTGGCACCAGGGTTGTAGGCGCCATGCGTCGCACCGCCGATATCGGAATGATGCGCGCGCACGACGGACCAGAACATCAGCGTGGGGCCGTCGAAGATGGGGACGAAGGCGGTGAGGTCGGGCAAATGCGAGCCGCCGCGATAGGGGTCGTTCAGCAGGTAAACATCGTTGGGGGAAGGGTCGGGGAACACCTCTACCAGCGCCTTGGTGGCCCACGGCATGGCGCCGACATGGACGGGAATGTGGTCGGCCTGGGCGATGAGGCGGCAGCGCGCGTCGATCAGGGCGACGGAGAAATCGCGCGAGGAGTTGAGGATCTGCGAATAGGAGGTGCGCAGCATGGCCTCGCCCATTTCCTCGGCGATGGCGTTCAGGCGGTTCTGGAGGACCGCGACGGTGATGGGGTCTGTCATGGCGGGGATGGTGGCAAAGGAATGCGCGTTGGGAAATGGGTAAGACATTTGCGGCAGGGTGGCGTGTCGCTCGCTCGTCAACCTGTCCGGTTTTGGTAGCTCGTGATCTGTCCCTTCGTTCTTGTTCCGTGCCGGGGGTAGCCCGGCACGGACCGCCGCGATGGAAGCGTGTCATGCGGCTTGTCGGGTTCGGTTGATGCGAGTGCCACTGGCATCATGGTCGGCCAGTCCCTACCACCCGATATACTTCACGAACGCCGCCAGCACGGCGACCCACCGATCAAGATCATTCTGCAGCGCCTCGGTATTGGCCCCGTGCTCCACGTCCATGTCCATCTCGATCCGCGGATCGCCGTCCTGGTCGAGATACACCTTGCCGAACCGCGTGGTGCGGTTCCATTCGGCGACCCGCTCCAGCGCGATGCCGGGCTTCTGGAAGCCGGCATAGAACTGAATGCTGGTGCAGCGCGGCGAGTTCTTGCAGGTATAGAAGTAGACGGAGAAGTTGACACCGCTCGACGCGCTCTTGATCAGCGGGTCGCCGTATTTGTCCTGGGTGATCTCCGCCTTGTAGCCGGCGTGTTGCAACACGTCCGCCACCTCCTGCGCGGTCACCCCGCCGTCCGGCAGCGGCGTAGCGCACGCCGACGCGGTTGCTAGGCACAGCATCAGCAGCCCGACGATCCATCGCATGGCGCAACTCCCCCGAGACACAATTGCGTGTGCTCGTAATATTATAGCAACGGCGACATCCGCGATACCGGCCCGCTTCCTCGCGCGCCGTACCTGTGCAACCGTCCGGCTTGACAGTGAGGCCGGGAACACACTCGGGACGGTTCGCACAGGATGGATAGCTACGACTACATCGTTGTTGGCGCCGGTTCGGCCGGCGCGGTCGTCGCCAACCGGCTCTCGGCCGACGCACGCATGAAGGTGCTGCTGTTGGAGGCCGGACCGGCGCGCCACCCCTGGACCCGCATCCCGATCGGCTTCGCCAAGCTGATCAACAACCCCACGGCCAATTGGCTATACAGCGGCGAGCCGGAAGCCAGCACAAACGGTCGCCGCGTGCCGGTGCCGCGTGGCAAGATCCTGGGCGGGTCCAGCGCGATCAACGGCATGGCGTTCGTGCGCGGCCAGGCGCAGGACTTCGACACCTGGGCGCAGATGGGCAATCCGGGGTGGAGCTACGACGAGGTGCTCCCGTTCTTCAAGCGCATCGAACGGTATGATGGCGGCGACGACGCCTATCGCGGACGCGAGGGGCCGCTGCGCGTCACCAACCCGCCGCCGCGTCTGCCGCTGTACGCCGCGCTGATCCAGGCGGCGGCCCAGGTCGGGATCTCGCACAACCCGGATTACAACGGTGCCGCGCAGGACGGCATTGCGATGAGCCAGGCCAGTATCGCCAAGGGCCGGCGCATGAGTACGGCGAGCTGCTATCTGGAGCCAATCCGCGGACGGACCAATCTGCATATCGTGACCGATGCGTTGGCCGAGAGCCTACTGTTCGGTGGGCGGCGCTGCGTGGGTGTGTGTTATTCCGTTCTCGGTACGGTACACGAGGCACGGGCGGCGCGCGAAGTGGTGGTCAGCGCCGGCACGATCAACTCGCCGCAGTTGCTGGAACTGTCGGGGATCGGGCAGCCGGCGCGGCTGCGCGCGTTGGGGATCGAGCTGCGGCACGCGCTGCCTGGCGTGGGTGAGAACTTGCGCGATCACTACGCGCCGCGCACGCGCTGGGCGATCGGGGCGAAGGGCATCACCTTCAATGATCGTGGCCGCGGGCTGGGCCTGGTGAGACAGGCGCTACGCTACGCCTTGGGGCGTGACGGCATGCTCGGCATGGTCGCGGCGCCGATCCGTGCGTTCGTGCGCTCGCGCGAGGGGCTGGCGGCACCCGATGTGTTGCTTGGATGGGTGCCGATGCTGACCGAGCCCGGGCCGAGGGGACCGAAGATGATGCGCGAGTCGGGTGTGACCTGCTACGCGCATCCGATGCGGCCCGAGAGCAAAGGGCACATCCATATCACCGCGGCCAATCCACACAGGCCTCCGGCGATCAACTTCAATTTCCTGTCTTCGCCGATCGATGCAGAGATCACCGCGCGCGCCGTCCGCATTGCGCGCGCCGTGATGACTGCACCGGCCATGGCGCCGTTGCGGGTGCACGAGATCGCGCCCGGCACGGAACGCACCACCGATGATGACATTCTGGATTGGGTCCGACGCGCGGCGGAAACCACCTATCACCCGGTCGGTACCTGCAAGATGGGCAGCGATCCCATGGCGGTGGTGGACTCGCGCTTGCGAGTGCACGGTATCGTGGGGCTGCGCGTCGCCGATGCGTCGATCATGCCCACACTGACCTCGGGTAACACCAACGCCCCATCGATCATGATCGGGGAAAAGGCGGCAGACATGATACTGCAAGAAGTCGCCAGCGGATGAATGGAGGGACGAACATGCCGGATGCTTCCCCATCGGGTCTCACGCAAGCGCAGGTGCAGGATCTGTGTCGGATCGCAGATGTCATGATCCCGGCCAGCACGGAATACGCGGTGCCCAGCGCTGGCGATGACACGATCATCGCCGACATCCTGCGCACGCTCGGCCGCGATCTCGCGGATGTGCGCACCGCATTGACCGAGCTCGCGTCGCTGTCAGGCGGCGCGTTCAGCGCGGTGGACGACACGCGGCGCGAGGCGGTTGCGGCAACCTTCCTCGCCAGCCGCACGCCGGCGCTGGTGACGCTCGGGCGGGTGGTCCTACAATGCTATTACCGCGACGACCGCGTAATGCGCTCGCTCGGGCTGGAGCCACGGCCGCCCTTC
Organism: Acetobacteraceae bacterium; assembly: GCA_035486355.1. Taxonomy (GTDB): domain Bacteria; phylum Pseudomonadota; class Alphaproteobacteria; order Acetobacterales; family Acetobacteraceae; genus Palsa-883. Next base: position 2,595 of record DATHNE010000125.1, on the reverse strand, counting down.
CCCCTGGGACACACGCTGGAGCAGGGCGACTGGTCGCTGCTCGACCCGGTGCGCACGCGCACGAAGATGTGGCGGGATGCACCATGACAGCCCGCAACGACATCGTTGATGTGCTGATCGTCGGCTCGGGCGCATCGGGCGCCGCAGTGGCCTGGAGCCTGGCCGAGACTAAGATGAAAATCCTCTGTCTAGAACAGGGTGATTGGATGAATAACGCCCACTTCCCGACGCATGGCCGGGACTGGGAGGCGCGGCGTTTCTCCGATTTCGATATCAGTCCGAACCGGCGGGGCCGCGAGACGGATTATCCCATCAACGATGCCGACTCACCGATGAAGATCGCCAACTTTAACGGCGTCGGTGGCGGCACGATCCTCTACACCGCGCATTTCCCGCGCATGCATCCATCGGATTTTCGCGTGCGCACGCTGGATGGTGTGGCGGATGACTGGCCGATCAACTACGCCACGCTAGAACCGTTCTTCGCCGAGAACGACCGCATAATGGGTGTCTCCGGCCTGGCGGGCGACCCCGCCTATCCGCCCAGCCGCAACCCGCCGATGCCGCCCCTGCCCCTGGGCAAGACCGGCACGCTCTACGCGCGAACGATGAATCGTCTCGGCTGGCACTGGTGGCCATCGGACAGCACCGTCGCCACCGCCGATTACGATGGCCGCGCCAAGTGCATCAATCTCGGACACTGCACACCGGGGTGCGCGCAGGGGGCGAAGGCAAGCACCGACATCACCTACTGGCCACTCGCGCTGCGCGCCGGGGTGGAGCTGCGCACGCGTTGCCGGGTGCGCGAGATCACCACCAACGAACATGGCATGGCCGCCGGCGCGATCTATTACGATGCCGACGGCATCGAACACTTCCAACCGGCGGAAGTGGTGATACTGGCCTGCAACGGCATCGGCACCCCGCGCCTGTTGCTGAACTCAGCGTCGTCCCGCTTTCCGAACGGGCTCGCAAATTCCAGCGGTCTGATCGGCAAGAATCTGATGCTGCATCCCTGGCCGCAGGTGCGCGGTTACGTCGAGGACGAGATTGACGGCGGCCGCGGCCCGATGAACGTGATCTGGAGCAAGCAGTTCTACGAGACCGATCCCTCCCGCGACTTCGTCCGTGGCTACACCCTGCAGTTCGCCCGCGGCACCGGTCCGGCGAATGAGGCCATAACCAGCGCCGCCGCCGGGCAGCTGCCTTGGGGCAAAGACCATCACCACGTCTATCGCCGCCGGCTAAACCACCGCCTGCATATTGGTATCGCCTGCGAGGACCTGCCGGAAGAACACAACCGCGTCACACTCGATCCGGTGCTGAAGGACAGTCACGGCATCCCCGCGCCGCGGATCGACTACACGATCAGTGAGAACACGCGGCGCATGATGGAACACGGCATCGCGCGCGCCAGAGATATCCTGACTGCGGCGGGTGCGGCGGATCTGTACGAGCAGCGCAATCCGCTCAACAGTCCGGGTCATCTGCTGGGAACGGCCCGGATGGGGAGTAACCCAGAGCAGTCGGTCGTCAACGCCTGGGGCCGCAGCCACGACGTGAAGAACCTGTTCATCGTCGACGGCAGCATCTGGGTGACGTCAGGCGGGGTGAATCCAACCTCGACGATCCAGGCACTGGCGCTCTACGTCGCCGACAGCATGAAGCAGCGGCTGGCAACGCTGTTCGACTGAGGCCTCAGCCCACCAGGCCCAGCACCCCCAGCAGCATGCCCGCGCCGAGCACGATCAGCGGGTGCATCTTCGTGCGCATGAACACCACCATCGCCACCGCCGTGAGCGCCGCCGTGGTCCAGCCTGTCGTGGTACTTTCGGTCAGCAACACCGCGCTTGCCATGATCAGCCCGGCGGTCACCGGCATCAATCCACGCTGCACCAACACGCGCCACGGGGCGGTACGGAACCGGTACCACAACTGCGCCATGCCGAAGGTCAGCAGTGACGATGGCGCACACAGCGACAATGTCGCCACCAGCGCACCGGGCAGGCCCGCCACGCGCCAACCGATCAGCGTGGCAATCAGCATGTTCGGCCCCGGCGCCGCCTGCGCCAGAGCGAACAAGGATGCGAATTCGCCCGCCGTCATCCACGGATGCACCTGCACGACCTGACGCTGCATCTCGGTCAGCACGGTATTCCCGCCTCCGAACGCTAGCAGCGAGAGCTGGGCGAAGATCAGCATCAGGGCGACAAGTGTGCCGCTCATGCGTGCAGTCGCGAGGCGAGCAGGATCGACACCGCCACCGCCACCAGCAGCACCGGCGCCAACGGCCAGTGCAGCACGGCGATCGGCGCGAAGGTCGCCACCGCGACGGCTATGCCGGTGGGCCGGGTACGCAACGGTTCAGCAATCTTCCACGCCGTCGCCAGCACCAGCGCCGAGGCAACCGCGGCCAAGCCGCCCAAGCCGTGCCGCACCATCGGCAGGTCGGTGTAGCGGTCGTAGAACACACCCAGCATCAGCACGATCGCCATCGGCGCCGCCATCAGCCCGACGAAGCAAGCGAGTGCTCCCACCACGCCGCGAAAGCGCATCCCGACCGCTACCGAAACGTTGATGATGTTGCCGCCGGGC
>DATHNE010000124.1:0-32584 GCA_035486355.1 Acetobacteraceae bacterium | reverse complement strand
GATCGGCGCCAACGAGAGCGTATTCGGCCCGTCGCCGAAAGCCATCGCCGCCATGCGGCAGGCGGCGGCCGAGTGCTGGAAGTATTGCGATCCTGAGAATTACGATCTGAAGGCGGCGCTGGCGCGGGACCTGGGGCTGTCATCAGCGAACATCGTGGTCGGCGAAGGCATCGACTCGCTATTCGGCTACACGGTGCGACTTTTCGCCGAGCCGGGCGATACTGTGGTCTCCTCGCTCGGGGCCTACCCTACCTTCAACTTCCACGTTGCCGGCTATGGCGGCCGGCTGGTGACCGTCCCTTATGTCGAGGACCGCGAGGATCCGACCTCTCTGCTCGAAGCGGTCCGGCGCGAGCGGCCAAAGCTGGTGTTCCTTGCCAATCCCGACAATCCGATGGGCAGTTGGTGGCCGGCACATGCCGTGCAAGCGCTGATCGACGCCATGCCGATGGACACCGTGCTGGTGCTCGATGAAGCCTATATCGAGTTTGCACCACCGGGGACCGCGCCGGGTCTTGATGTCTCGCGGCCCAACGTGATCCGGTATCGCACCTTCTCCAAGGCCTACGGCATGGCCGGCGCCCGCATTGCCTACGCGATCGCCGAGGCAAGCGTTGCCAAGGCCTTCGACAAGGTACGCAATCATTTCTCCGTCAATCGCATCGCACAGGAAGGTGCCTTGGCGGCGCTCGCCGACAAAGCCCACCTTGCGTCCGTCATCGAGAAGGTTGCCCGCGCACGGCAGACGATCGGCGCGATCGCGCGCGTGAACGGCCTTGTGCCGCTGGCCTCGGCGACCAACTTCGTGACGATCGACTGCGGGCGCGACGGCGCCTACACCAAGCGCGTGCTCGATGGCCTCATCGCGCAAGGCATCTTCGTGCGCATGCCGGGCGTGGCGCCGCTCAACCGTTGCATCCGTGTCTCGGCCGGCACCGAAGCGGATCTTGCCGCGTTCGCCGAGACGCTGCCGAGGGTTCTCGCTGACGCGGCGTGAGGGCGACGCGCCGTGGCGCTGCCCGCCGGGCCCACAATGTTGGGCGCGCATGCGGTCAGTGTGGCTGGCGCCACGTTCATGTCATCGAAGACGCCCGTTGCGCGTGCGGCATGGCTCAAGCGACGGTCGCGCAAAATGCTGTTTGTGCGTTCATGGATCGTGCGTGCTCCACGAATGACGGCTCTGGCATGCCGGCCGTCGAAAGACCGTCTCATTGTGGCCAGGGGCGGCCACCAGTCCCGACGCACCTCAGGAGCCATCCCAATCGTCGGCTTTGGGCAGAATTGGTCAGGCCACCTTGCAATCTGACCGATGTGGGTCCATTTTGCCACGCGAGACGAAGGAAGCTGGCATGGCGTTCAACCTCGTGGAGCCCCGCCGCCTCTATCAGGCGGTCGCGGACCAGATCGCCCGGTCTATACGGGCGGAGGAATACCGGTCGGGCGATCGGTTGCCGACCGAACGCGAGCTGGTTCGCCAGTTGGGCGTGAGCCGTCCGGTGATCCGCGAAGCCATGATTGCGCTCGAGATTGCCGGCTTGGTGGAGGTCCGCAGCGGCAGCGGCGTCTACGTCCGTGGCCAGCCGTCGCTCGCGCAACTGTCCAGCGCCGCCAATGTCTCTTCGGAAATCGGACCGTTCGACATCTTTGCTGCACGCCTGGCGGTGGAGGGAGAGATCGCCGCCGCCGCGGCGGAGAACGCCACGGTGGACGACATGGCGGACATGGCGGACGCGATCGAGCAGATGCGGCTTGCCGCACAATCTGGGCGTTCGACGAAACCCGCCAATCAGCGCTTCCACATGGCCTTGGCGGTTGCGGCAAAGAACCCGATGCTGCTGAAGATCGTCCGTCTCATCTGGGCCGAGGTGCCCAAGCGCGGACCGATATGGGCCAAGCTCGACGCGCGCCGCCAACTGCGGCCGACGCGCGTGACCGAACACGAACTGATCCTGCGGGCCATCACGGAGCGTAATTCCGAACACGCGCGTGCGGCGACGCGGGCCCACCTGCAAGCCGCCACCAAGGACTACCTGGAGGACGCGGCAGCCGATCCGGCCGACGCGGACGTTCAGGCGATTCAGGAGACCGAGTGTTGATCCACTGAGTCCCTGACCTGACCCGGCCGAAGAATGCCGGGCCGACGCAACCACGAGGAAAAGCTCTATGGAACATGCAACGCCCGATTCTGGCGCCGCGGTGCCGCGCCTTGCCTCCTGGCTGGGGTCTGTCCCGGCCAACGCGGGCATTGGCCGCCGGCAGGTTCTGCGGGCCGGTATCGGCTCACTGGTGGCCCTTGGTGTTTCCCGCGCATTCGCGGCCGATCCCGCGCCTGATGCGGCGCTGGTCGCGGCAGCGCGCAAGGAAGGCACGTTGACGGTCTACACGCCCTCGGAAATCGACATGATGGTAAACTGGTGTGCGTCGTTCACGCAGACCTACGGCGTGCAGGTGAAAGCCGTGCGTGGGCCTGGATATCCCATGTTCGATCGCTGGCTGAACGAGGAGCGGGTCGGGCGGCACTTCGCCGATGTGATCCAAACCTCGGACCCCACGCTCTTTGACAGTCCAGCAGCGAAGGGATTCCTCGCGACCTACAAACCCTCGGCCGACCCGGCAATCTATCCGCAGATGAAACGGAGTGGCACCTGGTATGGGCTGCATGTCGGCTACATGGGCATTGGCTACAACACGCACCGTCTTGTCGGGGACGACGAGGCGTTCATCCACACACATGGCTGGGACACGTTGGCCGACCCCCGTTGGCGCGGGCGCTGCGCGACCACGGCGGCGGCGTCCGGCGGCAGCACGTATGCCTACGACTTCATGTTCATGGTGGGGCTGAAGGACCGTTACGGCGACGCTTTCCTGCGCAAATGGGCGGCGAACAAGCCCGACATCTATATCAGCAAGCCGCCGTTGTTCGACCGCCTGGCCGCCGGGCAATATGCGATCGCCGACGAGGCAACGGCTGCCGACCTGGAGTCGCTGTATCTGAAGGGTGCGCCGGTGCGCTGGGTCTTTCCCGATCCGACGCCGGCCATCCTGACGTCACAGGGCATCTCCGCGCATGCGCCGCATCCGAATGCCGCGCGGCTGTTCAGCGAATGGTCGTTGAGCGTGCCTGGGCAGACCGCGTGGCTGAAATACGAGAGCAGCGGCCCGACGCGGCCAGATGTGGTCGATCCGCGAAAAGCCAACAAGCGGGATTGGTTCGCGGAGCCTTGGTATACGGATCCGAAGACGTTGTATCTGGACTATCTGACCGAGCCTGCATTCGCTGATCCGGCGAAACCGTTGATCGCAGCCTGGAACAAGATCTTCGGCTATGGTGACGCCTCGTAATGACCATGCGAAGCGCGCTGGCGATGCGGGCGCCACGCGCGCGCCAGAGCATGCCGCAACGGGACATGTCTGAACTGGCGGGACTGCTGCCCAGACAGCAGCTTCGCCGGTTCATCATGCCGGTGTCTCTGGGATTGATACTCTCGCTACTCGTGCTGCTGCCGATCTTCTTCATGTTCCTGGGCGCCTTGCGGAGCGCCGCGTTGGCGGATCCGGCCGGGCATTTCACCCTGGTGAAGCTGCGGCAGGTCTATACCACGCTGCCCTATCTGCGAATGCTGGGCTATTCACTTGCCATCTCCGGCGGGGTTGCCGCGATGGCGACCGCCATCGGGGTCAGCCTGGCCTGGCTGATCGCGCGCACCGACATTCCCGCCAAGCGGCTGATGGAGGGCGCCGTCATGGCGCCGCTGTTCCTGTCGCCCTTCGTCGGTGCAATTGCCTGGCTGATCCTCGCCTCGCCGCGTGCCGGCGTGCTCAATGTCATAGTGTCCGAACTGCTGGGCACGCGCGCGTTCAGCATCAACATATCCTCGCCCGGCGGCATCCTGTTCGTGATGACGCTGTATTATATCCCGTACGCGTATCTCACCGTGTCGGCTTCGCTCCGCAGCATCGATCCGTCGTTCGAGGAAGCCTCTTATCTGAACGGTGCGGGCGTGCTGCGTACGGCCTTGCGCATCACACTGCCGGTGGTGCGGCCCGCCATACTGTCGGCGTTCTTCTTCATCTTCGTGCTCACCATCGGCACCTTCGCCATCCCCGCCGTGCTGGGGCGCGGGGCGCATGTGCCATTCCTGGCGGTGGACATTTTCGAGGCGACCACGAATTACCCGATCGACTACGGCAAATCCGCGGCGATCGGCACGCTGGTGTTCTGGATTTCCCTGGCCGGTGTCTCTTTCTATCGCTATGCATCGAAGGCGGCGCGGCGTTTTGTTACCGTAACAGCGCGCGGCTATCGGATGCGTCTTGTCAGGCTGCGCGGGGCGCGTATCCCGGCTGTGCTGCTGGTTGGTGTCTACGTGCTGCTCGCGATCGTATTGCCATACCTGGCGCTGATCTACGCGGCGCTTACCCGCTTCACCACGGCCAACGTGCTGTCGGCACCTTGGACCTTGCAGAACATGGTCGACGTGCTGACCGCACCGGAGGTGACCGAGTCGATCAGCAACACCCTACTCGTCGGGTTCATCACGCCAACACTCTGCATCGCGCTCGGCGTCTGCCTGGCCTATGCAATCCGTCGCTTGCGGGTGCCGGGGGGCCGGCTGCTCGACTACGTCGCGATGTTTCCGGTCGGCATCCCGGGTATTGTGTTCGCAACCGGAATCTTCTGGACCTATCTGCTGACACCCATCTACGGCACGATCGGGATCCTGATCGTCGCGTTCATTGCCGCCTACCTACCGTTCGCCTATCGGATTGGCGACACCGCGTTGCTGCAGATCGATCGCGTGCTGGAGGAAGCCTCCTCCCTGTGTGGCGCGTCGCACTGGCGGACCGCCAGCAAAGTGACCCTGCGTCTGATGCGTCCGGCCCTGCTGAGCGCATGGATCATGGTGTTCATCTTCTCGGTTCGCGAAGTCAGCGCCGCGATCCTGCTGACCTCGTCGGACAATATCGTTCTGTCCGTTCTGTCCTGGAACTATCTCGACTATGGCGACGTGCAGAAGGCGGCGGTGATTGGCTTGCTGCAGACCGTGATCCTGATGATCGGCGTCGTGATCGGACGGTTCGTACTCCGCGTCCGGCTGTCGCGGCCGGCATAAGCGTCATGCACCGCAGCGCGCGGACGGGCGCCCCTGACAAACTCTGGAGGGAGTCCCCATGGCGCAGCTGAGCGTCCGCAAGCTTGTCGTCAACTACGGCAATGTGACGGCGGTCGACGGTATCTCGTTCGAAGCACAGGCCGGGGAATTCGTATCGCTGCTCGGCCCGAGCGGGTGTGGAAAGACCACGACGCTGCGCTGCATCGCCGGCCTGGAGTCGGCGTCGGCAGGAGAAATCCGTATCGCGGACCGCGTGGTCGCGATGGACGGGCGCGAAGTGCCCCCGGAAAAGCGTGGCGTGAACATGGTGTTCCAGACTTACGCCGTCTGGCCGCACATGAGCGTATTCGACAACGTTGCCTATGGTCTGCGGACCCATCGCCGTCCGGTGCCGGAGGTCGCGGTCCGGGTGGCAGAGGCGCTGCAGATGGTCGGTCTGTCCGGCTTTGAATCCCGTTTCGGGACGGAGCTGAGCGGCGGGCAGCAGCAACGCGTTGCTGTTGCCCGGGCCATCGTCATGGCGCCGCAGTTGCTGCTGTTCGACGAGCCCTTGAGTAATCTGGACGCCGGATTACGCGAACGGATGCGATTCGAACTGGTGACACTGCAGCGCAAGCTCGGTCGCACCTCGATCTACGTCACGCATGACCAGTCGGAGGCAATGGTCATGAGCGACCGGATCATCCTGATGAACGGCGGGCGCATCGTGCAACAGGGCAGTCCGCGCGATCTGTACGAGCGCCCCGTCAGTCGGTTCGCGGCTGAGTTCGTCGGCAGCGCCAATCTGTTGGAAGGCACTGTGGTTGCACAGCATCAAGCGGGATATCGTACGATCCGCGTCGGTGATGGCATCGAACTACGCGGCCGTCCCGCCAGGACGGACGAGCCCGCAGCGCCGGATGGGCGCGTCCTGGTGTGTATCAGGCCCGAGAACGTGCAGGTCGTGTCGGACAATCCCGACGGCGACAACGTGTTTCCCGCGCGCGTGGCGCGCGTGAGCTACCTAGGCGCGGCGCTCAACTGCGATTTGTCGCTCGGCACCACTGTCCTGCGTGTCGACCTGCCGACGCGCAGCGGCTTGAGCGAGGGTGCTGAGATACTGGTCCGCATCGATCCAGACGACGTCACCATCGTTCCCGACGATGCGTAACCCCTAGCCCCGCGTCGTCGTCACGAGCAGCTCTATCAATCCGTCAGAGGAACAAGCACGATGAAGATCACCGCCATTACCACCCAGGAATATCAATGGCCGCGCGCGAAGCCCATCACCAACGGTCTGCACACCTATACGGATGTGAGCTTCGCCTTGGTGAGGATCGAGACCGACGTGGGAATCGTGGGGACCGGCCTCGGCAAGGGAGGCGCGATCTGGCGGGCATCGGTGGAGCAATTGAGCCGCCTGCTGATCGGTGAGGATCCGATCAATGTGGAGCGGCTGTGGCATAAGATGTGGATCCCGAAGCTGACCGGGCGCCGTGGGCTGGTGACGCGCGCGATCTCCTCGATCGACATTGGGCTTTGGGATATCCGTGGCAAGGCCGCGAACATGCCGCTTTACAAGATGCTCGGCGGCTTCCGCGATCGCGTGCCGACCTATATCGCCGGTGGATATTACGAAGAGGGCAAAGGCCTGCGGGAGCTGGCGCAGGAGATGGAACAGAACCTGCGCATGGGCGCCAAGGCCGTGAAGATCAAGGTGGGCGGCGTGCCGATCGCCGAGGATGTGGAGCGCATCCGGACCGTACGCGAGGCGATCGGGCCGGACGTGAAGTTGCTGATCGACGCGAACTGCGCCTATCGCTGGTATCAGGCTGTGCAATTGGCCAGGCGGGTCGAACAATACGACCTGTTCTGGTTCGAGGAACCCGTGCAACCCGACGACTACGAGGGTCATCGCAAGCTGGCCGAGGCGACCATCATCCCGATCGCCACCGGCGAGAACGAGTACACACGCTACGGCTTCCGCGACCTGATCGCGCATAACGCCGCCGCGATCTTCAACGCGGACGCGAAGGTACTGGGCGGCGTCACGGAGTTCATGAAGGTCGCGGCGTTGGCGCAATCGGTCGATCTGGATATTGCGCCGCATGGGTCGCAGGACATCCATGTGCATCTGGTGTCGGCGATCGCCAACGGACTGATTCTGGAATTCTACCGCGACTCCACTGATCCGATGTGGGGCCGGATCTACAAGAACACGCTGCGGCTGAACGACGACGGCACCGTGAGCCCGCCCAACGATCCCGGCATCGGTATCGAACCGGACGAGGAACAGCTGTCACAGTACCGTATCGCCTGAGCAGGAGACGACCATGAAGATCACCAAAGTCGAGCCGCTGTTGGTCGATCGCTTTTGCCTCGTGCGCATCGAGACGGATGCCGGCATCACCGGGATCGGCGAGTCAGGCGCCTGGGGTCAGCTCGAAGCGAGCGCCACCGCGATCACGAAATACGCGGAATACCTGGTGGGCAAGGATCCTCGTCCCATCGAGCACCATTGGAACGTTATGCTGCGGGCCAATCACTTCACCGGCAGCGCGATCACTGGCGCGGTCTCGGCGATCGATATCGCGCTGTGGGACATCAAGGGCAAGTTCCATAACGTTCCTGTCTACGAGCTGCTGGGCGGCAAGATGCGGCACAAGGCGCGCATCTATGGCCACGTGAAGGGCCGCACGATCGAAAGCCTGCTCGGTGAGGCGCGACGGCTGAAGCAGGAGGGGTTCACGGCGCTCGGGCACCTCAACCCGCTGCTCGATGAGGGCATCGCGACGCCGTATTATAAATCTCACGCCGAGAAGATCGGCGTGGCGATCGACAACGTACGGCGGTTGCGGGAAGCGGTCGGGCCGTCGGTTGATTTGTGCATCGAGATCCATCGGCGCCTGACGCCACCCGAAGCCATCGCGCTCGGGCGGGGGATCGAGCAGTACCTGCCGATGTTCCTCGAGGACCCGCTGCGTCCGAACAGCTTCGACGCCATGGCGCTCGTTGCCGAGCATATCGATATCCCGATTGCCACCGGTGAACGATACACCAGCCTGTACCAGTTCCAAACCCTGCTCACCCGCAACGCGGTGCAATATCTTCGTCCAGACGTTTGTCTGTGCGGCGGGATCACCGGCACGAAGAAGATCGCCGCCCTGGCCGAGGCGCATGATGCGTGGATCGTTCCGCATAATCCGCTCTCGCCCGTCAGCACCGCGGCCTGCCTGCAGATCGCGGCCTGCATCCCGAATTTCGCGATACAGGAATACCCGTCTCGCACGCCGGAGCTGGATGGCAACAAGGCCCTGCTCGGTAATGATATCGCAACGGGTCTTGCCCCGCAGATCGACGGGTTTATCGCCATCCCGGACGCGCCGGGGATCGGTCTGTCGCTGGTGGACGAGGTCGAGCGGCGATTTCCGCAAAAGCCGCGGCCGATCCGGATGCGTGCGCACGCCGATGGTTCCGTCGTGGATATGTAGATGACGATCGGCGGCCAGGGTTCGTCAGTGGACCAGGCGTTCGGCAAGCCGACTGCCAGCTGTTGGCTGATGCGGCACGTACCGAGGGCCGGGGCACTGGCGGTGGTGCATCAGGCCGATCCGGAGGCGATGGTGCAGTGGGAACGGCGCGCGTTGGGGCCGCTCCGTCTGCCCGGCACGGGCGGGCGGCGTCTGTAGCAGCCTCAGTTTCAGGAGGGGATCGCCGCCGAAGGTCGTGCCGCGGAACTACCACCCGGCGGCGACGGAGGCGACTTGGCGGGCGGCGCCTGCGCGGATCCGGGTCTTGGTCGAGGTGGCAGAGCGTGCGCCAGAGGTCGTGATGCCGGAGGCTGCGGTGCAGTGGCTGGGACGACGGCGGCGCCACTGCCGCTCAGCCGGCAGCAGCGGCGGGCGCTGGCGCGGGCGGCGGAGGGGCGCCTTGGTGGTGCCGTTGCCTGGCGGAGCTGGGAGCGCCCCTGACCGTGCGTCATTCGCACGAGATCGCCACGGCGCTGTGCGCCTCGTGATGACATTGATCTCATGATGACATCGATGGTGCGGGGCGCCATTGCGCGCCGAAGGGAACACCCCCTGCAACGTGCGCGACGCGATACGCGTCCCCTGACGGTTCCGCCTGACCCTGGTTCCGCCTGACCCTGGTTCCGCCTGACCCTGGGGGCCCGTCACGCGGTGTGATACCACCCCGGCCCATGCAGATCAGCACCGCGCTTGAAGGCGCTGTTCTCGTCGCGATTGGCGCGTTTGTGGTGTTCGCGCCGCACCACGCGGACCGTCTGGCGCGCGCGGCCCCGTTCATCCAGCTGGGACATGGCCGAACCCGCTTCATTCTGGGGTGCGTCCTGCTGGTCGTCGGGATCGCCATCATTGCGGCGTCGCTCCTCGCGCCGTAATCCGCGACCCGGGGCCCCTCCCCTCCACCATCTGGACGCCGCGCGCCCGCGGCGGCATGGTCGGCGCGCGCCGTGGGGCGCTTGCATCGCGTCCCATCTGCAACATCTATGCGTCCGAACCAGATGCTAGGAAGAGTGATCGCATGAGTGCCATTATTGGCCTGACCCCGGACATGCCGGGCCCGGCCTCCCCCACCGGCGGTGTCGCGCCCGACGCTATGATCGTGGACGGGGACCAGAAGACCTTCATGCGCGATGTCATCGAGGCATCGCGCACCGTGCCGGTGCTGGTGGATTTCTGGGCCACCTGGTGCGGCCCCTGCAAGCAACTCACGCCGACGCTGGAGAAGGTGGTGCGCGCCGCCGGCGGGCGGGTGAAGCTGGTGAAGATCGATATCGACGCCAACCGCTCCTTGGTCCAGCAGCTCGCCCAGCTTGGGTTGCCGATGCAGTCGGTGCCGACGGTGGCGGCGTTCTGGCAAGGACAAATTGCCGACCTGTTCCAAGGCGCGGTGCCCGAGTCGGAGGTGAAGCGATTCGTCGAGAATCTGCTGAAGAGCGCCGGCGGCCAGATGCCCACCGCCGACCTGCTGGCCGAGGCCAAGACGGCGATGGAGCAGGGCGACGCGGACACCGCAGGCCAGTTATTCAGCCAGTTGCTGGCGCAGGAGCCCGAGAATGGCGACGCCTGGGGCGGGCTGATCCGCGCGCTGATGGCGCTTGGGGATGAAGAGCAAGCGAAGGAAACCCTGTCGCGGGTGCCGGAGAAGCTGGCCGAGCATGCCGAGATCGCCGGCGCGCGGGCGGCGCTGGCGCTGGCTGAGGAAGGTCGCCAGGCCACGGGGCAGCTCACAGCGCTGGAGGCGCGGCTGGCGGCCGATCCAACGGATCATCAGGCGCGGTATGAGCTCGCCACGGCTCTGAACGCGATGGACGAGCGTGAAAAGGCGGCCGATGCGCTGCTGGAGATCTTCCGCCGTGCCCGCACCTGGAACGATGACGCGGCGCGCAGGCAACTGCTGAAGTTCTTCGAGGCGTGGGGTTACGACGATCCGGCGACCGTCGCGGCACGGCGCAAGCTGTCGTCGCTGCTGTTCTCCTGATGGCGGCATTCCACCCGCGCGCGGAGGATCTGCCCAGCGAATTTGCGGTGTTCCCCCTGCCGGGCGCGTTGCTGATGCCGCGCGGCAAGCTGCCGCTGAACATCTTCGAGCCGCGCTACAAGGCGATGACCGAGGACGCGCTGGGGGCCGGGCGGATGTTCGGCATGATCCAGCCGGATCCGACGCAGAAGGAGGGGCCGACCGGGCCGGGATTGTTTCGCGTCGGATGTCTGGGGCGGCTGTCGTCGTTCGCCGAAACCGATGATGGGCGGCTTACGATCACGCTGAGCGGCGTGATTCGTTTCATCGTACGGACGGAGCTGGAGGAGCGGCGCGGGTATCGGCGGGTGCGCGGCGATTTTGCGCCATTCCTGGGGGATTTGAACCTGGAGGCGCAGCCGATCGGGATTGAGCGCGACGTGCTGCTGACGGCATTGCGCAGCTACTTCAACCATCGCGGTGTGGATGCGAACTGGGATGCGATCAAGCGGCTGACGGACGATGACCTGGTGAGCACGCTGGCAATGGTGTGTCCGTTCGAACCGGTGGAGAAACAGGCGTTGCTGGAGGCGGGCACGATCGCGCATCAGGCCGAGATGTTGCTGACGCTGCTGCGCATGGGCGCGGTGGGCCCGGACTCGCCGGGCGGACATGGGGTGAGCTGAACAATGGCCGAAAATACAGGCGCGCCCGCACATACACCGATTGATCCGCGGCTGTTGGAGATCCTGGTGTGTCCGCTGACCAAAGGGACGCTGGAGTATGACCGCGCGGCGGGGGAGCTGATCAGCCGACAGGCGGGGCTCGCCTATCCGGTCCGGGATGGTATCCCGATCATGCTGATCGAAGAAGCGCGCAAGTTGGAAGATTGATGCCGAACGCCACGGATATCCGCCTGCACAAGGCGACGCAGGTACTGGAGGTCGCGTTCGACGACGGCGCTCGGTTCCAGTTTCCGGCGGAGTACCTGCGCGTGGAGAGCCCCAGCGCCGAGGTGCAGGGGCATGGTCCGGGGCAGAAACAAGTGCTCGGTGGACGGAGGCATGTTGGGATCATCGGGATCGAGCCGGTGGGCAACTACGCGGTGCGGCTGCTGTTCGATGACCTGCACGATACCGGGATTTATTCGTGGGAATATCTGCACGAGCTGGGGCGCGAGCAGGATCAGCGGTGGCAAGACTATCTGAACGCGCTGGAGGCGAAGGGGTTGAAGCGGGAGCCGTAGGCTGTTCCACGCGGGGCCGGCCAGGGAGCGAAGGACCGTCCACCTCGCCCGCGCAACGGGAGAGGTGGACGGAATTGATCAGTGCGCGTCGGCCGGTGGCGCACCCGGCGTGGCCACCTTGCGTAGCAGCGGCACCAGCAGCGTGGCGACGACGAACGCCAACATGATGGCCCGGAATGCATCCGCGAACGCCAGCGTCGAGGCCTCGCGATACGCCAGGTTCCACAGTTGTTTGAGCGCCGCATCATAGCCGGCACCCGGCGCGCCCGGCAGCGCGCCGTAACGCGCCGTGGCGGCATCTACGAACCGCGTCATCGCGCCATTTGCCGGCGTGAGGTGCGCCGCGATCCGCTGAAAGTGCAAGTTTGTCTGGTCGTTGATGATCGCGGCACTCACCGCGATGCCGACCGCGCCACCGAGATTGCGCATCATGTTGAACAGACCGCTGGCGAACTTGAGCCGCGCCGGTGGCAGACTGCCCAGGCCCAGATTGACCGCAGGTGCCACCGCGAACACCTGCGGGAAGCCTCGCAGCACCTGGGGCAGCAACAACTGGTCCGAGCCCCACTCGTGGGTGATGAAACTGAAGCCCCACATCGAGAGGCCGAATGACGCCAAGCCGAACATCATCAGCCAGCGCAGGTCGATCTTACGGGCCAGCAGGATATAGATTGGCACACCCAATATCGACGCGACGCCGGTGGAGAAGATCGCCGTGCCGGTCTGCCACGCGCTGTAGCCGCGCACGTAGCCCAGGAACAGCGGGGTCAGATAGATTGTGGTGAAAATACCGATGCCGGTGATGAAAGACAGCGCGCAGCCAATGGCGAAATTCCGGTCGCGAAACGCCCGCAGATCGACCACCGGGTTGTTGAACGTCAGGCTGCGCAGCCCAAACAGCAGCAAGGCGATGCCAGAGATCCATGCGCAGTCGCGGATTGTCGCATCGCTGAACCAGTTCCAGCGCGTGCCTTCCTCGAGGACGTATTCCAGCGTGCCAAGGCCGATCGCCATCAGCACGATGCCGGGATAGTCGGCGCCCTTCAGCAACGAGAGATCCGCTTCGTCGATCCGCACCAGGAACGGGATCAGAAATGTCACCGCCAGCCCCGGCAGCAGGTTGATATAGAACAGCCAATGCCAGTTCCACGCATCGGTAATGGCGCCGCCGATCACCGGCCCCAGGATCGGCGCGATCGAGGCTATCGTGCCAACCACGGCCGCGGAATAGACCCGCCGCGTGCCCTGGAAATAATAAAACGAGGAGGTGAAGACTGTCGGGATCATCGACGCACCCAGCATACCCTGCAGGGCGCGGAACAGGATCATGCTCTGGATGTTCCACGCCAGGCCGCAGAGCATGCTGGACGCGGTGAACCCCGCGGCCGACACGGTGAACAGCCAGCGCGTCGAGAACACGCGCGTCAGCCAGCCCGACAGCGGGATCATGATGATCTCGGCGATGAGATAGGCGGTCTGCACCCAACTGATCTCGTCCTGCGCCGCCGATAGCCCGCCGCCAATATCCTGCAGCGACGACGCCACGATCTGGATGTCGAGCAACGCAATGAACATGCCGACGCACATCACCACGAAGGGCAGGATGCTCGGCGGCTTCGGCTGGGCCAAAGGATCGCTCATGGCGCGGCTTTCGTGTCCACGTTCACGGTGGTGGACAGGCCGGGGCGCAGCGTGCCGAGTGTGGCGTCGATGCCGTCCAGCGCGATCCGCACCGGCACGCGCTGGACGATCTTGGTGAAGTTGCCGGTGGCGTTCTCCGGTGGGATCACGCTGAAGATCGCGCCGGTGCCGGGCGACAGGCTCAGCACGTGGCCGTGGAACACCTGCCCCGACACCACGTCGGCGACGACCGTCGCCTCCTGGCCCGGGTGCATGCGGGCCAGCTGGTCTTCCTTGAAGTTGGCATCGACCCACAGGCCGTGGGCCGGGCTGACCGACAGCAGATAGGTGCCGGGCGCGACATAGGCGCCGACCTGTGCGGACCGGTTCCCGACGTAGCCGTCGATCGGCGCGCGGATCTCGGTGTAGCCCAGGTTCAGCCGCGCGGTTTGCAGATCCGACTGCGCCTGCGCGACAGCGGCGTCCGCGGCGTTGGTGTCCGCTTCGATCACCGCCAGACGCTGCTGTGCCGCGGCGAGCGCGGCCTGCGCGGACAAGATGGCCGCCTGCGACGACTGATCGAGTGCCAGGGTGCGCTCGGCGTCCTGACGCGAGCCCGCCGGCGTCCGCGCCAGCGTCGCGTAGCGCTGCGCATCGGCGTGCGCGAATGTGGCCTGCGCTGTCTTCGCGTCGAGCTCGGCCGCAGCCTGTTGGATGATGGAGTGCTGCAACACCGACTGCGCACGCAGGCTGGCAAGCGCGGACACCCGCGCGGCGACAACTGCCCGCGCATGGTCCAGTGCGGCCTGGTAATCACGCGGGTCGATCCGGACCAGCAACTGGCCGGCAGCCACGCGCTGGTTATCGGTGACAGAGATATCTGCTATAAATCCAGCGACATGCGGGGCGATCGGCGTGACATTGCCGCCAACATAGGCATCGTCAGTAGCCTCGATATACCGCCCGGTCGTCCACCAGTTATATCCGTACCATGTCCCACCCGCGGCCAAGATCAGGGCCGCGGCACCAGCCAACAGCCGCTTGCGGGACGGGCGCACGCGCGGCCGGCTAGGGCGGATTGACGTGTCACGGTCGAGGACCGAGCTGGACAAGGCGGAACCGGACATAGCGACAACCTCGCAGTCACTTGCATAATGGAAGCGACATAGCCTAGTCACTCCCATAATGCAAGTTAGGAATTGACCATCCCGCGATTGACGCCGCGCCGTGGCCGGATCACGTCTGGCCCATGCTCCGCCGCTTCGAATCCCTGCTGGACCCGACGACCGCCTCCCCCGACCCGCCGCCGGTCGGCGGATTGCTGCAGTTTTACTGGCACTACGTCCGCCAGGTGCGCTGGCTGGTCGTCGGCCTGTTCCTAGGCGGCGGCGTGATCGCCATGCTGGATGCCGCGATCCCGGCCTTTATCGGCCGGGTGGTCTCCCTGGTCTCCACGCAGGCGCCGGATGCGCTGTGGCGCGATGCTTGGCCCCAACTTCTCGGGATGGCGGGTGTGCTGGTGCTGGCCCGGCCCGCGGCGATGCTGTGGCAGAACGTGATGATCAATCAGGTGGTCAATCCGGGCCTGTCTAACATGGTCCGGTGGCAGAACCATTGGCACGTGGTGCGGCAGAGCTGGACGTTCTTCCAGAACGACTTCGCGGGACGGATCGCCAATCGCGTGATGCAGACCGGGCCGTCCCTGCGCGAAAGCCTGGTGATGACCTTTGATGCCGCCTGGTATATTGTGGTCTACGGCAGCAGCGCGGTCGTGCTACTGGCCAGTGTGGATTGGCGGCTCGCGCTGCCGATCCTGCTGTGGTTCGTGACCTACGCCAGCCTGCTGCAGTGGTTCGTGCCGCGGCTGCGCGACCGGTCGCGCTATGTCTCAGAGATGCGCTCGATGCTGACCGGGCGCGTCGTCGACAGCTACACGAATATATTGACAGTCAAGCTGTTCGCCCGCGCGCACGACGAGGACGCCTGGGTGCGCGATGCGGTCGATGCGCACACCGATGCGTTCCGTAATCAGACCCGCATGATCACCGGCTACATCGTGACACTTGTGGTGATGAACGCGCTGCTGGTGGTGGGCACCGCGGGCGTGGCGCTGTGGCAGTGGAGCATCGGCCGTGTCACGGTTGGTACCGTCGCGATGGCGATCCCACTGGCGTGGCAGATCGCCAACATTGCCGGCTGGGTCGCGCGCAGTGTCACCTCGGTGTTCGAGAATATCGGCACCGTGCAGGACGGGCGGCGGTCGATCGACCTGGAGCGCGATATGCCCGACCCGCCGGGTGCGACGGACTTGGTTGTCCAAGGCGGAGAGATCCGTTTTGAGGGCGTGCATTTCGATTATGGCCGCACTGGCCGCACCGCACCGGCGGTGCTGCACGGTATCGACCTCGTCATCGCCCCAGGCGAACGGGTCGGGCTGGTCGGGCCCTCGGGCGCCGGCAAGTCCACGCTGGTGAACCTGCTGCTGCACTTCTACGACCCGTCGCGTGGGCGGATCCTGATCGACGGCCAGGATGTCACGCGCGTGACCCAGGAAAGCCTGCGCGCGCAGATCGCGATGGTGACGCAGGATACCTCCCTGCTGCACCGCTCGATCCGCGACAACATCCGCTACGGCCGGCCCGAGGCGACCGACGCGATGATCGAGGAGGTCGCCCACCGGGCTGAGGCGCACGACTTCATCTTGGAGCTGGAGGATTGGAACGGGCGGCGCGGCTACGATGCGCATGTGGGCGAGCGTGGGGTGAAGCTGTCCGGCGGCCAGCGCCAGCGCGTCGCCCTGGCCCGCGTGATCCTGAAGGACGCGCCGATCCTGGTGTTGGACGAGGCAACCTCGGCGCTGGATTCCGAGGTCGAAGCTGCCATCCAACAGCAGCTCGATGGGCTGATGGACGGCCGCACGGTGATCGCCATCGCGCACCGGTTGTCCACCATCGCGCGGATGGACCGGTTGGTGGTGCTGGATCGTGGCCGCATTGTCGAGACCGGCACACATGCCGCGCTGCTGGCGCGCGGCGGCACGTATGCACGGCTGTGGCGGCGCCAGTCGGGCGGGTTCATTGCGGACCCAACTGACGAAGCCCTGGCCACCGCGGCGAAATAGGACCGAGGTTTGCGATGTCGTTGCCGAACAGCGTAGTATTCGGCTCGCGGAGGACGGGGGTCAGGCCGCTTTTGTATCGGGCCGCGTCAGGCGACAACACGAGGCGGATGTGGAACGGGCGTCGGCCGAAGCCTATGTCCTGACGGCGTACCGCGCGCTGCTGGCGCGGGAACCACCGGAACTGGAACGAGACGACTGGGTGGCCACTCTGTTGGAAGGCACGGCGCCGGATGCCGTGCGCGATGCCATCCTCGGCTCGGATCAATGCATCGAGCGCCGCCGCATCATCGCCCACCGGGAGGCGATCGCACGCACCGGACTGTTCGACCGCTCCTGGTACCTGGCGACCTATTCGGATGTCGCCGCCGTGGGCATCGATGCACTGGAGCACGATGCACGCTTTGGCCGCCTGGAAGGACGCCGACCAAGCCCATATTTCGATGATGCCTGGTACCGCGCGCTGGCGCAGATCCCGTCGCGGACAGATGCGCTGTTGGACTACGCCGAGCGTGGCGAACCATCGGGCATTGCCCCTGGTCCGAACTTCGATCCGGTCTGGTATCGAGATTTCTACCAGTTAGCGCCTGGCATTTCGCCGCTGGCGCATTTCTTGACCCGCAAGGCGACGGGCCGCTTCGTGCCAACGCACTGGCTGTGGTCAGTGTCGTGCGCGCCGGGCGACGTGGATGCGCCGCCCGACGCCGATCCCTTCCTGCCACATCTGATCGCAACGAGGACCCCGATACGCGCGCCGCGCGCGACGTGGCGGTGCTAGCGGACTCCAGCCTGTTCGACGAGAATTACTACCTGGTCGCCTACAATGACGTGGCGGAGTCGCCGCTGGCGCCCTTGTTCCATTTCTGCGTCGTCGGCTGGCAGGAAGGGCGCAATCCGAACGCCTATTTCGATACCGGATGGTACGCCGCGACCAATCGCGATGCGACCCGGCTGCGCGTCAACCCGCCGGTGCACTACCTACCGGTCGGTGAGGCGCGATCGGCGTTCGCTCGTCTATTTCGAACCCGGATGGTATCGCCAGACCTATGGGCTAACGCCTCAGGAGCTACCACTGGCGCACTCCCTCGCCCGTCGGTGCAGCCAGCGTGGGTCACCGAATTCGCTGTTCGACGCTGCATGGTTCGTCACGCAGATCGGACGCAAGCTGCACCGCCGGCGCGATCCGCTTGCACGTTACCTGTTCGCGGGCACTTGGGAGGATCTGCAACCGTCGCGGCGGTTCGATGCGATTGCTTGGCGCAAGCGCGCCCGCTTACGTCATCGCATGGTCACTCTGGCGCCGTGCCCATCAGGCGGCGGCACAGAAAGCCCACTCCAAACGGAATTCACAACTGTCGTGCTAGGCCCCGCGCACGGGCCGCCGCCGCATTCAGGCCAACGCCCCAACCACGTGCATCGCGGGCCCTCATCTGCGATTGGCCTTTGATACCGTACGATTGCGGGGCGAAACTAGCCGGGACGGAGCGTTCGTCCCAATCGGACCGTAACCCAAATCGACCGGCGGGAAAAGCACGGCGGTCGGTTTTGGGGCTCCGGTACCGGCGGCGTTCGTAAACAATCCGAGATACAACCGTAGGTCGGCCCACCCGATGATGCCACGTCGCCGGATAGCGACGCCGTCGCACGCTCGCGCGGGCGTCCCAGTTTTCCGACGACCTGGTCTGGCTGATCGCCACGACGAGGTTGACGCGACCCTGCCCCGCCTGCCGCTCGCGGACGCGAACTATCGGCTTGGCCAAGGAGACGATTGCGCAACGGACAGTTGCCCTATCGATATCATGGTCTGGGATCCGTGGTCTGCGGTCACCTGCGGAGGACCGGCCACGCGGGTGCCTGGGGCGGCCGGATTTCCACTCCAGGCGTTTCGTGCGTAGTCTTCCCGTCAAGACGTCACACAAACCCGGCCCGATTGCGGCCGTTCGACGACAGGAGGAGACATGGCTGAGATCAAAGGTGCAGACCTTTTGGCAAAGAGCCTCAAGGAACAGGGCGTAGAATTTATGTTCGGCGTGGTGGGCTTCCCGGTCGGACCGCTCGCTGAGGCCGCGCAGCGAGCTGGCCTGCCCTATATCGGCATGCGCAACGAGCAGACCGCGTCCTATGCCGCTGGTGCGATCGGCTATCTGACCGGTCGGCCAGGGTCGTGCATCACCGTCACGGGTCCGGGCGTGATCCACGGTCTGGCGGGTCTGGCGAACGCGAAGGAGAACTGCTGGCCGATGCTGCTGATCGGGGGCGCGTCGGAGACGTACCGCAACGGCATGGGGGCGTTCCAGGAGGAGCGCCAGGTGCTGATCGCGACCCCGGTCAGCAAGTGGGCGCACGCGATCGAACATGTGAACCGCATTCCGTTCTACGTTGAAATGGCTGTCCGGCAGTCGATCTATGGGCGGCCCGGTCCATCCTATCTCGATATCGCCGACGACCTGATCACCGGTACTTGTGAGGTGGACAAGGTGATCCAGGTGCAGAAATGCCCGGATCCGCCGCGCATCCAAACGATGCCGGAATATATTGAGCAGGCGCTGGATGTGCTGCAATCGGCACAGCGGCCGCTGGTGATCATCGGCAAGGGCATGGCGTTCTCGCAGGCCGAAAATGAGGTGCGAGCGTTCATCGAACGCACGCAGTTGCCGTTCCTGGCGTCACCGATGGGCAAGGGCGTGATGCCGGACGACCATCCGCTGTCGGTCGGCGCGGCGCGCAGCCTGGCGCTGCAACAGGCCGATGTCGTCTTCATCATGGGTGCCCGCTTCAACTGGATTATGCATTTCGGCCTACCGCCGCGCTACGCGAAGGATGTGCGGGTCATCCAGTTGGACATCTCACCGGAAGCGATGCACCAGAACAAGCCGGCCGACGTCGCGCTATGGGGTGACGGCAAGGCCGTCGTCGGGCAGCTCAACAAGGCGCTTGAGGCGCGGCAATGGTTCTATCCGAAGGAGACCGCGTGGCACGCGGCGATCGCCAAGAAGTCGTCTGAAAACGCGGCGGCGATCGCGCCGCAGATCGCCGATGAGTCTGCGCCGGGTGGTTACTACCGGCTGCTGCGCGACGTCGCCGCCTGGGTGCCGAAGGATGCGATCGTTTGCTCTGAGGGTGCGAGCACGATGGACATCGGCCGCACCCAGTTGCCGAACTACAATCCGCGCTCGCGGTTGGATGCTGGCAGCTACGGCACGATGGGCGTGGGCCTGGGCTTCGTGATCGCCGCCTGCGTTGCGCATCCTGACAAGCCGGTGGTGCACGTGTCGGGTGATTCAGCGATCGGCTTCTCCGGCATGGAGATGGAGACGCTGTGCCGCTACGGCATGCCGGCCAAGATCGTTGTCTTCAACAACGGCGGTATCGGGCCTGGCATGGGTGAGATCCCAGACGATCCGATGCTGAAGATGCGGCCGAACTCGCTGATCTGGGGCGCCCGCTATGATCTGATGATGCAGGCGTTCGGTGGTCACGGCAGCTACGTGGAGGATCCCAAGGATCTGCGGGCCGCGCTGGATGAGGCGATGCGGTTTGATGGTCCGGCGCTGGTCAATGTGAAGCTCAGCCTCGGCTCGCAGCGGAAGGCACAGGAGTTCCGCTGGCACAGCTGACGGCCGCATTTTCCGCCGAAGACCTTTCCCGCGGCGTGGGAGGCGGCGTGAGCGCGAAAGGGCCGCATCGGCGACGATGCGGCCCTTCGTTCACTGGGGCCGTCCGCGCCCTATATAGTGCGGCATAGCTGCACCGGCGTCATCCAGCCACGAGAGGTATTGCATGTTCGTCGCCATGAACCGCTTCAAGGTCGCCCGCGGCGCGGAGGCCGCATTCGAGCAGGTATGGGCCAGCCGCGACACCCATTTGCGCGAGGTTCCCGGCTTCATTGCCTTCCACTTACTTCGCGGGCCGGAGCGGGACGACCATGTGCTGTACGCCTCCCACACATTGTGGCGCAGCCAGACCGATTTCGAGGCCTGGACGCGGTCGGAGGCATTCCGGCTGGCGCATCGCGACGCCGGCCAGAACCGGCCGCTCTATCTCGGCCATCCTGAATTCGAAGGCTTCGAGATCATTCAGACGATCGAAGCGTAGCGCGCGGCCTCAGACTGTGGTCGGCGCGGTGGTGTTCGCCCGATCCAACCGCATAAAAGTGGTGCCCTGGCGCTGCAACATCCGCAGCCCCTCCACCACCCCTGCCCCGCTCTGGCGCAATGGCTGGTTGATGTGCGCCACGATCACGTCGCCGTTCTTCGCGCCGGCCATGCGTGCGGCAACACGCGCCGCCGGCAGCGAGGCACCCTCGTCAGCACTGAACGTGTAGCCCCCGATTGTGAAGCCCATCGCCTCGATCTCGGGGATGACGCTTGGCGTGTAGAATCCGGTCGCCGCGCGATACCAGCGTGGCGTCATACCGCTGGCGACCTGGATGGCATTGCGGCCGTTCATGACTTCCTTGCGCACGGTCGCCATGTCACCAGCGACGCGGATGCCGAAGATGGTGCCATCGCCCAACACGGGCGGAATGTGGAGCTCGCCGTGATTCTGCAGCGTGAACAAGTCCGGATGCGCGAGCAGCAGCTTCAGTCCCTCGGGATTGCGGCGCATCCACAGCCAGGTAATGAAGATCGTTGCGGGGATCTGATCCGCTACCAGAACGGATGCGATCCGCATATCGAACGCACCCGGGCAGCAATCGAAGGTGAGTGCGATCACGCGTTGATCGCCCGGTACGTTGGCCAGGCGGATGCGCGGCTCGACTGGCGCATCGCGCCCCGCTGCCATGCCCGCTGTTGGCAGCGCCAGAGCGCCCAGCGTCAGCTGCCCCAGGCGCCGTCGCGACAGGCAATGAACACACATGTTCTGTCTTCCTGTTTGCTGGCCTAATCCGGCACGATCCGCGTTGCCGAGACACAATCCAGTTCGACATCTTCGGGCCGCAGATGCACCACGTGGTATGTGCCATCAAGCCAAGGACGGAACTGATCGCAGTAATGCGGACTGCCCGGCACACCGGAATTGCCGATGTTCTGCACCGCCAGGAATGAGTCCGGGGCGGTGAAGTCGACGACGATGCGATATTCGGCGCCGGAACTCGCCGCATGCGGCGGCAGTTCGCCACCGGTGTTGCGCACGGTGTGCGAGCCGCCGTCGACCGGTGCCGGACCGATGTCGAAGGACGCCCCCAGCACGTCGGACGACACTGGATGCTTCCAATGGGCGATGTGCACACGTTCCCATTGCCAGCCTGCCGGATCGTCGCCCAGCCGTGCGCGCAGTGTTGCAACCGCCAGCTTCGCAACGGCCACCACCTGCGCGGCCGTACCGCCGGCGAAATAGTCGCTTGGCTCGCCCTCCAGGATGGAGGTCGCCAATCCACTCTGTTGGACCGTCAGGTCGAGCAATCGTGCCGGCAGATACACCGCCAGCACCTGACGCGTCCAAAGCGCCATGAAGCTTTCGAACACCGTCGGCGCCGCGCTGACCAGCGCGTAGCGGTAATCCCAGCCAGCCAGGGCCGTTACCAGCACCGCCACATCCGGATCCGTATTGCCGGTCAGATATCGCAGGATATGCGGGCAGTTCCGCTCGGCACGGCAGTTCTTCACATCGTTCTGGAACTGGATATTGGCGGCGCGATCCAGGTCCTGCTTGCCGGCAAAGGCCTGGTCGATCCGCACACCACGATGCCCCTGCGAGTAAGCGCCGTAGATCGGATGCGGATAATCCGGTGCGACAATCCGTTGATTGGCGCTGGCAACATAGCCGCGCGAGGGATTGTAGCTGCTCGGCAACCCATCGAACGGGATATAGCCCTGCCACGCATCCGCCGGATTGTTGGCATCGCGGAAGCCAGAGGTGATCCGTCCGCGCACCGGAATCCGGCCGCACATCTGATAGCCGATATTCCCGCGACGATCCGCGTAGACGAAGTTGAAGATCGCCACCGCCCAGTCGCGCAACGCGTCACGGAAACCACGCCAATCCTGTGCCCGCCCGACGCCGATGCTGGCGCGCAGGTCGTCCATATGCTCCATGCCGACCCAGCGCAGCGACAGTGGCGGATCGCCACCCTCGGTCACCGGCGTGAGCAACCCATTCACCACGGGTCCGCGCACCGTGGCGCGCAGGAGTTGCTCGTGCGTCGCCTCACCGCGCACGGGAATGGCGACGCGACGTTCCGTGAAGTCGCGCCAAGTGTCCCCGTCGCGGTAGCGCCACGTATTGGCCAGATCCACCTCCTCGCGATAGAGATCACGCGTCGAGGCCATGTTGTTGGTGATGCTCCAGGCGATCGTGCCGTTGCTGCCCCACCACATGCCGGGGAAGCCCGGATGACCCGCGCCGGCGGCGTCATCCTCCGGCCCATGCACCGCGTATTCGTACCAGCTCGATGGCACCCAGAACGGCTGATGCGGATCGCCGCACAGCATCGCCTGGCCGCTGCCGGTGAGCGTGGCGTTCAGCGCCCAGTTGTTGCTGCCCGTCGCATCATCGGTCCCGGCGTTGCCCGTACGCGACGAATACGCTGACGGCACCACGAGATTTTCCGCGGCCTCCGGCGTCAGGTACAGTTCACGCAACGCGTCATTGGGCAGGAACCGCGCCGACTCCGCTGCTGCAAGCCGATCGATGCGCCCGTTCAGCGACCACCAGATGCCACGCCCGATCGCAACCACATCGCGCACGGTGAACGGCTCCGGCACGTAATCCAGCAGCCGGAATTCCACTGGCAGATCAAATCCCGCCAGTTCGATGTAGCGGTTGATGCCCGAGACAAACGCCCGGATCATCGCACGCGTCGCGCCATCCATCGCCTTAGCATCGCGCTCGGCAATCTGATCGATCCCCACCGTCAGATGCGCGATGTCACTCGCCAGATAGGCCGGCCCCAGCACCTCGGCCTGCCGGCCCAGCGCACGCCGGCGCAGCCGGTCCATCTGCCACAGGCGGTCCTGCGCCATCGCCAGACCCAGACCGAAATACACGTCCGGTGTGCTGCGCCCGTAGATGTGCGGCACGCCGGCCTTGTCGCGTTTGATCTCAACCTCGGTCCCAACCGCGCCGGTCAGGCGCTGGTCACCCAACGTGGCGTGACGCCGCAACCAGACATCACGTTCGGCCGCCAGTTCCGCGAGCGATATGCCGGCGTCGCGACAGATGTCCTGCTGCGCACGCCTGTCGCGCAGTGCCGCCAGCAAGGCCCGATCGTTGAGAGGCATGCATCGCTCCGTTCATGCTGGATTTCGCCGGGCGCATCGAACTACCGTGTCCGGCATCGCGCAAGCCACGCGACCTCGGGCAAGGGATTACCGCATGCGACGTCGAACCCTGCTGGGGGCTCTGCCGGCCGCTCTGGCCTTGGCCCACCCTGCCATCGCCCAGGGAACCGCGGCACGCACGCTGCGCTTCGTGCCGCAGGCGAACCTCACGAGCCCCGATCCGATCTGGACCACGGCGAACGTCACGCGCAACCACGCCTTGATGATCTGGGACACGCTGTATGGCCTGGACGCCGCGCTGCAACCGCAGCCACAGATGTGCAGCGGGCACGAGGTCTCGGCCGATCAGCTCACCTGGCAGTTCACGCTGCGCGATGGGTTGATGTTCCATGATGGCGGGGCGGTCCGTGCCGCCGATTGCGTCGCGTCCCTCATGCGCTGGAGTAGGCGCGATGCATTCGGCCAGATCCTGGCGGCCCGGGTCGCGGAGATGCGCACGGTCAACGACAAGCGCTTCGAGATCCGCCTGACCAAGCCGTTTCCGCTGGTCACGTTCGCGATCGCCGGCAACAACGCCTTCATCATGCCCGAGCGCGTGGCGAAGACTGATGCGTACAAGCAGATCGAGGAGATCATCGGCAGCGGACCCTATCGTTTTGTCCGCGATGAGTGGGTGGCCGGTTCGCGCGCGGTCTACACACGCTTTGATGGCTACCGCCCCCGCAGCGAAGCGCCGAGTTTCACCGCCGGTGGCAAGGTGGTGCATTTCGACCGTGTCGAATGGCAGGTGATGCCGGACCCGGCGACCGCTGGCGCGGCGCTGCAGGCCGGCGAGGTTGATTGGCTGGAACAGCCGTTGATCGATCTGCTGCCGCTATTTCGCCGCAACAATCAATTGAAGGTCGTGACCAACGACCCGTTCGGTGTGATCGGCGTGATCGTCTTCAACCATCTGCAACCGCCGTTTGACAATGTGAAGCTGCGGCGCGCGCTGCTGCCGGCGATCGATCAATCCGAGTTCGTCGCCGCCGTGATGGGCAACGAGAGCAACACGGCAAAGACCGGCGTTGGCGTATTCACGGTGGGCTCGCCGTTGGCCAACGATGTCGGCCTGGACGTGCTGACCGGACCGCGGGATATCCCAAAGGCCAAACAGCTCGTGAAAGAGTCGGGGTACCACGGCGAACGCGTGGTACTTTTGTCGCCATCCGACTATCCGTCGTTGCAAGCTGTCGCACAGGTGACCCACGCGATGTATCAGCAGGTCGGGCTTAACGTGGATTATGTCAGCACCGACTGGGGCACAGTGGTCGCGCGGCGCGCCAGTAGGGAACCGGTGGAGCACGGTGGCTGGAGCACGTTCGTCACCACCGCTGACGGGTTGGGCCTGGCCAATCCGATCGGCAACAACATGATCCGCGGCACCGGCGCCACCGCCTGGTTTGGCTGGCCCACCAACCCGCGGCTGGTCGCGCTGCGCGAGGCATGGCTCGACGCGCCGGACCTGGCTGCGCAGCGCAAGATCGCCGACGACATCCAGCGCGTGGTGTGGGAGGAAGTGCCGTATGTTCCAGTCGGGCAATGGGCGTTGCCAATCGCATACCGCACCAATGTCACCGGCATCCTGCGCAGCCCGTACCCGACGTTCTGGAACGTTAGCAAGACCTGACAGCGCTTGCCTTCGACGGCGGTCGCTTCCACGCTGATCCAGCACGACCGAAGGGGCTCCCGCATGACCGATCTGCGGATCACGTTGACCGCCGCCGACTACGCGCGGCTGATGCCGCTTGTCTCCGGCGCGGTGAAGCCAGAGGGCATCGCGCTGACGATGCTGCTGGGCCAGAACGGGTCCTGGCCGGAACGCGCGCAGATGTTGGGACGCGCCGGCAGCGATCCCGCCGTACATGGTGGTGAGTCGTCGATGGCCGGTCATCTGCGCCGTGTCGACAAGGGCGACCGTAGCCTGGTTGCATTGCCGGCGTTCCCGCTGCGCAATTTCACCGGACGCGATCTGTATGTGCGCAAGGACGGCCCGGTGAAGACGGCCGCCGATCTGCGCGGCAAGCGCGTGGGGATGTACGACTGGGTGGCCAGCGGTTCAATTTGGTATCGCCACTTCCTGAACTACATCGGCGTGTCACCGGCCGACCTGCAATGGACAATCGGCGAGGTCGATGGCGCGCGCATCACCAACCATGCCTATACGCTGCCCGACGACGTGAAGGCAGCGACCCGGCCGTTGTCGGAGCTACTGCTTGATGGCGAGCTGGACGCGATCTACAGCCCACCACGGCCGCATCGCTATCATCCGGTCGATGGCCCGATCGTGCGGCTGTTTGCGGATATCCGTAGTATTGAACGCGACTATTTCCGTGCCACCGGGATGTTTCCGCCGCAGCACCTGGTGGTGATCAAGCGTCCGGTGTGGGAGGCGCACAAATGGATCGCACGCAGCCTGACCGATGCGTTTACGCGCGCGACCGACATGTTCGACAAGGCGCAGCGTGGCTTCCCCTATGTGTCGCCGTGGCTGGATGCCGAGCTGGAGGAAACTGAGGCGCTTATGGGCGCTGACTTCCACGCCGAAGGGTTCGAGCGGAATCGTGCCACCATCGAGGTGTTCAGCGAACAGGCCCGTGCGCTCGGGATCATCGGCCGTCGTATCACAGCCGAGGAGTATTTCGCCGAGTATCTGCAATCACCTGAACGCGGGAATGTTTGACAGCACGCACCAGGGCTGGCGAGCATGGGACCACAGGGAAGCCAAAGGAGAGACGATCATGGACCCACGCACGTGGAGCGTGCCTGGCTTCGGCCGGCGCAGCCTGTTGGCCTTGGGGGGTGCTACGACGTTGGCCTCCACGTTTCCGTCCGATGGCCGCGCGGCCGCTGGCAAGACCTTCATCACCGCCAACAACAGCCCGTACGACACGCTCGACCCGCACATGGTGTTCGACATCGGTCGCATCGCCTCGCGGCTGAACATGTATGACTGCCTGGTGCGCTGGGTCGACAACCCGCCCAAGCTGAGCATGTGGCTGGCGGACAACATCACTGTTGCGCCGGACAACGTGACCTACACGGTCACCCTGAAGAAAAGCGCGACGTTCCACGACGGCAGCCCGATCACCGCCGACGATGTGGCGTATTCCATGGAACGTATCCTGGGGATGAAGCAGGGCGCCTATGGGCTGTTCAAGGGCGTCATCGATCCCGGCAAGACCAAGGCGATCGACACCGGTACCGTGCAGTTCACCCTGAACAAGCCCTATGCCGTGTTCACCTCGATCCTTGCAGAGCTGTGGGTGGTGAACCGCAAGCTGGTGAAGGCGAACGAGAAGTCCGGCGACTGGGGCAGTACCTGGCTGTCGCGCAATGATGCCGGGTCCGGCGGGTTCAAGCTGCACCGCTACGATCCGGCGATCGGCTTCCAGGCCGAACGGTTCGATCCGCATTTCATGGGCTTCGGCAAGTCGAACATCACCTCGACCGAATTCCGCGTCGTGCTGGAAACCGCCAGCCGTGCGCTGGGGTTGGAGAAGGCCGAGTTCAACACGACGGATGGCTATCTGCCGCAGGATCAGATCAAG
Organism: Acetobacteraceae bacterium; assembly: GCA_035486355.1. Taxonomy (GTDB): domain Bacteria; phylum Pseudomonadota; class Alphaproteobacteria; order Acetobacterales; family Acetobacteraceae; genus Palsa-883. Next base: position 5,210 of record DATHNE010000124.1, on the reverse strand, counting down.
CGGCTGCGCACGGTGAAGTCGGTGCAGATCCTGGAACAGGAATCACTGCGGACGATGTATTTCATCATCCACAATCAGCGCGCGCCACTGACGGATGTGAACCTGCGCAAGGCATTGTCCTACGCATTCGACTATGATGGCTTCATCAATCATATCCTGGGCGGATCGGTCGCGCGGAACGGTGGGATCATTCCCAACACGATGTGGGGCGTGCCGAAGGATCTCGCGGGTTACACTTATGATCTCGACAAAGCGAAGCAGCATTTGGCCATGGTGAAGGCGCCGATGCGGCCACTGGACATCGGCGTGCTGGCGGGTTTCGATCAGAGCGAAGCGGCGGCGCAATTGTTGCAGGCCGGCTGCGCCAAGATTGGCATCGCGACAAAGCTCAACAGCGAACCGTGGCCGGTGATCTCAGGCAAATTCAGCGATCCCGAGAAGATGCACGACCTGGTGCCGCTGTGGCGCAGTGCCTACTTCGCTGATCCACACAACTGGACGGGGGCGATCTACAACAGTCGGTCAATCGGCGCGGGCAATGCAAGCTTCTACAAGAACGCGAAGTTCGACGAGCTGACTGACAAGGCACTGGAGCTGACTGGGATCGATCAGCGTCGGCCGTTGTATGAGGAGGCATCGCGCATTCTGGTGCAGGATGCAGCGGGGATCTTTATCTACAATACCAAGTGGTATGGGCCGTTCACGACCAACGTGCACGACGTGCGGTTCTGTCCGATCGGGGATTCGCAAGACATCCGCTGGATGAGCATGAGCTGATGCCCAGGCGTCATGGCGGCATCCACGTCTTGTCTTGGTCGGGCAAGTAAAGGCATGGATGCCGGGCCGCCGCCTGCCCTCGGGTCGGCCTTCGGCCGAGCCCGGGAGTCCGGCATGACAGATCGATTACTCTGCGAAATGGCACGCGGCCATTCGGCCATCGTGCAGGTGACGTAGTGCGGGCTCCTGTTCTGCACACCGCGGCTCGGCGCGTGGGCACCGCGTGCGGAAGCGACAGCCCGTGGGCAGGTTCGTTGGGTTGGGTGGCTCACCTGCCAGCCAGAATGTTTCCGTCACCCGCGCGCCGCCAACTTCCGGCACCGCAGCCAGAAGTGATTGCGTGTAGGGATGTTTCGGCGCGGCAAACACGATCTCTGTTGCGCCGGTTTCCACGACGCGGCCCAGATACATCACCGCGATACGCTGGGAGATCAGTCGTACCACGGAAAGATCGTGGCTGATAAACAGATAGGTGAGGTCAAACCGCGCACGTGCTTCCAGGAACAGTCGCAACACCGTCGCCTGCACGGACACATCCAGGCCAGACGTCGGTTCATCCAGGATCACGAGGCTCGGCCGCAACATCAGGATACGTGCCAGACCAATCCGCCGTTGCTGCCCACCGCTCAGCTCGTGTGGATACAGATCGAGATGCGTCTGCGGCAATCCGACGGCAGCAAGGACCCCCCGCACGCGCGCCCGACGTTCGTCGGCGGAGAGCTTCGTGTGGATGACCAGCGGCTCCTCCAGCGCGCGACCGATCTTCCAATGCGGGTCGAGTGAGGCCCCCGGGTCCTGGTAGCAGTATTGCAGCCGACGGCGCAGCGTACGCCCTTCGGTTGGCGACAGGCTGCCAATCTCACTGCCTTCAAAGCGGATCTCACCGGTGCTGGGCTGGAAGATTCCCGCAATCGTCTTGCCCAGCGTGGTCTTGCCGCAGCCACTTTCGCCGACCACTCCCAGAATCTCGCCGCGCACCACTGATAGCGACACGCCATCGACCGCGCGCAACCACCCGGTACGTCGCCCCCAGGCATTGCGCAGCGGAAACTGTGTGCTGGTGTGTCGCAGCTCCAGGATCGGCGTGTCAGGCGTCATGCGCGCACCGGTTCGCGATGCGGATGATGGCATCGCACCCAGTGCTCGGGGGCCAGCGCAACCGCAACCGCATGCGACGCGCGACAGACATCACTTGCGCCCGGACACCGCGGATGAAACCGGCAGCCAGTCGGCGGCGCGACCAGGCTCGGCACATCGCCGGCGATGCCACGCAGGCCGGCGTCCCGCGATGGCAGACTGTCGAGCAGCAGCCGTGTGTACGGTACCATCGGTTCACGAAAGAAGCTCGCGACCGGTGCCGTCTCCAGCGCCTGGCCCGCGTACATCACGGTGATGCGGTCACATATCTCCCACGCCGCGCCAAGATCATGCGTGGTAAACAGCACTGAGACGCCCCGTTCGGTCGCCAGCTTGCGGAGCAGTTTCAGGATCTGTGCCTGGATCGTCACATCCACCGCGGTCGTCGGCTCATCGGCAATCACCAATCGTGGCTCCGGCAACAGCGCCATCGCGATCATCACGCGCTGGCGTTGTCCCCCTGACAGCTCATGCGGGTACTTCGTCAGCAACCGTTCCGGGTCTGCCAGCTGCACTGATCGCAGCATCGCCAGCGTCCGATCACGATCCGCGCGCTTACGCGCGCGCGCGTAGATACGCTCGCCCGGCTGGCGATCCGGCGACTTCCAGCGCATCAGCTCGCCGAGTTGATCGCCGACGGTGAACAACGGATTGAAGGAGCTGAAGGGATCCTGTGGCACGAAGGTGATGGTGCGCCCGCGCACCTGTTCCGCCGCCGCGCGCGCGCCCAGCGTCAGCAGATCGCGCCCATCGAACCGTAGCGTCTGTCCCGTCAGACGCGCGTTCGGCGGCAATGCCCCCAGGATACTGCGCGCGAGCGTGGTCTTACCGCTGCCGGACTCGCCGACCAACCCCATGATCTCGCCTTGCAACAGCGACAGATCGATGCCGTCCAGCACGCGTGCGATGCCGCCCTCGGTCGTGAAGGTCACCGACAGATCGCGCATGGTCAACAGCTCAGCGCCCATCACCACCCCGGCGCAGCCGCGGATCGAGCGCGTCGCGCAGCCCGTCTCCCAGCAGATTGAAGCCCATCACCACCAGCAGGATCGCCACACCGGGTGCGGTTGCGTACCACCAGGCTTGGGGAAGGAACTCGCGGCTTTCCGCGATCATCCGCCCCCATTCTGGCGTCGGCGGTGGTGGTCCCAGCCCCAGGAATCCCAAGGCCGCGGCGACCAGAATCGCACCACCCATGCCGATCGTGGTGCGCACGATCAACGACGATGCGATCGATGGCAGCACATGCAGCACCATCACGCGTAGCGGCGAGGCGCCTAGCGCCACGGCCGCCTCGATGAACACTTCATTCCGCAGGCTGCGCGTCTCGGCATAGACCAGCCGTGCCCAGAACGGCCAATACGTGAGCGACAGCGCGAGGATCACGTTCTGGATCGCTGGTCCCAAGGTCTGCGCAATGGCGATCGCCAGTACGATCTGCGGCACCGCCAGGAAGACATCCGACACCCGCATGAGCAGGTCGCTGACCCGGTTGGTGCAATAGCCGGCCACCAGCCCGACTGGCACGCCGATCAGGACCGACACCGACGTTGCCACCACCGCAATCAGAATGGTCAGCCGCGCCCCGAACAGCATCCGGCTGTAGATATCGCCGCCCATCCGGTCCGTGCCAAACCAAAACGTCGCACCCGGCGGCAGCAGGCGGTTGGACAGATGATAGGTGGTGACGTCCTGAGGGAAGGTCGCCAGCGGATGGGCCAGCAGCGCGGCCAACACCAGCACTGTGATGATCACCAGACCCAACACCGCTGAGCGGTCGCGAAGCAAGCGGCGCAGCAGGCTCATCGGCCGCGCGGATCCAGCAAGGATTGCGCGATATCCACCAGCAGGTTGATCGCAATGAACATCACACCGGCAAACAGCGTGAAGCCCATCACCGCGTTGTAATCCGAATGCAGGATGGAGTTCACCGCAAAGCCACCCAACCCAGGCCAGTCAAACACAGTCTCCACCACCACCGCGCCGGCGATCAGGTTACCGAAGATCAGACCGATCTGCGTCAATGTGCCGATCAGGGCGCCACGCAGGATGTATTTCCACACCACGCGCCGGCGCGGAATCCCCATCGCCGTCTGATAGAAGACGAAATTGCTCGACATCACATTCAACACACCGGCACGGGTGAAGCGCACGATGGTGGCCATCGCGGGCAATGCCAGTGTCAGCACCGGCAAGGCCAGGTACCGAAGCGACTGGCCCAACGTGTCCCAATCCCCGCGCAGAACCGCATCGAGCGTGTAGAACCCGGTGATCGGATCCGGGCCCCAGCCATTGATCCGCCCCTGCACCGGTGTCCAACCCAACCACATGGAAAACAGCAGTTGCAGCAGGATCGCCAGCCAGAATGCAGCCATCGCCAGGCCAGTCACGGTGATCACCCGCACCAGGTGGTCCAGCAGGGAATTGCGGCGCAAGGCCGCCACCACGCCCAGCGGCACACCGATCACGACCGCCAGCACGACGGCGTACAGCGCCAGCTCCAGCGTCGCCGGCAGCCGCGCCCAGAGATCGTCCGCGACCGGCCGCTGGGTGAACAGGCTGGTGCCCATGTTCCCCGTCAGCAGATCGCGGACATAGTGGACGAACTGCTCGGGCAGCGGCTGGTCGAGCCCGTATTGATGACGGATGCGCGCGATCTGATCCGGTGTCGCGTTCTCGCCCGCCATCACCCGCGCCGGATCGGATGGGATCACATGCGATACCGCGAACACCAGCAGGGCCAGTCCCAGCAGCGTGGGCGGCATCCATAGGCAGCGCCGCACAATCATCGCCAACAGCCGCATGAAGGGCAGTATCACCGCGCTGCAACATGCGCGGCAAGCGGTGATCTTGCTGCGCGCGCGCACCGCGCGCACGCTGATCACTCCAGACGGAGACCCACTGATGTCAGAGACGCGTCACAGCCTGTGCGATGCCGTGGATGGCGAGATTCTGATGACCCATATGCGCGAAGTCGCGCGCTGGGTGAAGCTGTCAGGCACGCCGGATGAGCTGACCAGCCTGCGCTACTTCCAGGCCCGGCTGGACGAGTACGGCTATCGCACCGAGCTGCTGTCGCACGATGCCTATGTCAGCCTGCCGGGCGCCGCGCGGGTGGACGTCGACAACCAGACGCTGACGGCCATCACCCATTCGTTCTCACGCGGCGCGCCCGGCGCGGGCGTAACCGGCCGGCTGGTCTATGTCGGCGACGGCGAGGACGCCGACTTCGCCCGTGCCGATGTGCGTGGCGCCATCGTGCTGACCGAGGGCATCGCCAGTCCGGGACAGGCGGC
>DATHNE010000123.1:0-4110 GCA_035486355.1 Acetobacteraceae bacterium | reverse complement strand
CAAGATGGGCATCGTTTTCTGGGATTATCTTGGAAGCAGGCTTGCCATCCCGGGTCAACCAATCATCCCAAACTTGGCAGACCTCATCCATTGCCGCGGACAGCCAGCGTAACCGCCGCCCGGGCTTTTGCCCCTGTTACGCTGAAACTGTCTAACTCTTTGAAAGCATTGGCGGACCCGAGGCGACTCGAACGCCTGACCTTCGCCTTCGGAGGGCGACGCTCTATCCAACTGAGCTACGGGTCCGTTAGCGCTCCCCATACAGCGAAATCCGCGCCGGCGGAAGGCTATGTCAGGGGCCGTCCTGCCAGCCGGCGACCCCTTGGCGTTCTGTCCGTCTGGGCCGCCTGCCCCCGCGCTCCCGGCGCTCTGCGACCGCGGGCAACGTCATGGGTCGCCCCGGACGCCCCGGGTCATTGCTCCAGATTAATAAGGTGACTGAAGGCACCCCGCCCTGACCCCAGGCAACATCGATCGCCAGGGCGGAGCGCCGCGGCCGGTCACAACAGCAGCGCCAGCCCGTCGTGACAGGGAGGATTGCATGTCAACAGCGACCAGCACCGGCGCCGTGCAGCCTTGGTGGAAAGAGCCGACCAAGGACCAATGGCTGGCCTATCTCGCGGCGTGGCTGGGTTGGACGCTGGATGCGTTCGACTTCACCATCTTCCTGTTGATCATGGTGCCGATCGCCAACGAGTTCCATGTGCCGCTCGCCGCAGTCACCGTCGTGTTCACCATCACGCTCCGGATGCGTCTGGTTGGCGCCGTCGCTTCTGGCTGGCTGGCTGGCCGACCGGGTCGGACGCAAGACCCCGCTGATGATTTCGATCCTGTGGTATTCGATCTGCAATTTTATCGCCGGGTTCTCGCCAAGCTTCTGGTTCCTACTGCTGTTCCGAGCGCTGCTGGGAATCGGTATGGGTACGGAATGGCCCGCCGGCGCGGCGCTGGCGATGGAGAGCTGGCCGGCCCGCTCGCGTGGATTGATGAGCGGCGTGCTGCAAGGGTCGTGGGGACTCGGATTCCTGCTGTCCAGCCTGGTCTATGGTTTCCTTTACCAAAGCTGGGGTTGGCACGGCATGCTGTGGGTAGGCATCCTTCCGGCCTTGGCGGTGCTCTATGTGCGGTTCTTCGTGAGACAGCCCGCAGTGTGGGTGGAGAATCGCCGGCGGCAGCGCGAGCAGCAACGTGAGGTGCGGGTACCGCTGTTCAGCATCTTCAAGCCGGCGCTGTTGCTGAACACATTCACCGCCTGCTGGTGGATGGCCAGTGGTTTCATCGTCTACTATTCGATCCGGGCGGTGTTCGCCACGCATCTGCAGAAAGACCTGAACCTGTCACCGGGCCTGGTCGCCACACCGATCGCGATCGCCAACCTCGTTGTCTTCCTGTTCAGTGGCGTGTGGGGCGTCGTCGCCGACCGGTTGGGTCGCCGCGGTCGATGATCATTCCGGCCGTGATCGCCATTGCCGTGGCCCCTGTCTACCTGCTGACCAGCGACATCACCTGGATCGTGCTGGGCTTCGTGGTCCAGGGCGCGTTCGGCGGCGGCATCTATGCGCAGAATCCCAGCTGTCTGGCGGAACGCGTCCCGACGGAGGTGCGGGCCACCGCCAGCGCCTTCTGTTACCACCAGGGTGCCATATGGGGCGGCTTCATGGCGCCAGTGTTGGTGTATTTCCCTTCCTCTTACGATGTCAGCCTGGCGATCCCGATGCTGGCCGGCACCGTCGGGGGAATGATCAGTTTTACCGTCGCGGTGCTGTGCGGCCCAGAAACGCGCGGCAAGGAGCTCGTTCCAGACCTGGTGGTGAGCTGACGACGTGTCGATGCCGGCACGCACGCAAGCACGTCAAGGTAGCAGGTGACGATGCGACAGAATTCTGATGCGCCATTTGACACGGCTTCCATCAAACTGGCCGGAGTGGTCGCCGCCGGCCTGCTCATGGCGGTGACAATCATGAGCGCGATCCGCCTGCAGGAGGCATTACGTCCACGCAATGGTGACATCATCGCCTTTGATCCGACGCGACCGCCGCGCGCCGGAGAACTGGCTTTCACTGTCGGATCGCTCGGCCGGCCAAATGCCACGTCCTGCGTCCTCGATGCGCGCGTCATGCAGCGCTCGGGTGGCAGTCTGGTGATCGAAGCGACCTGGCTCACGCCAACGCTGCACTATCGGGTGCATTGGATTGGCGGCCCTACCAGCAGTGGCACCACTGATTGCGGCGGTACGGCCGATCTGAGACTGGACCCATCCCAGGTCGTCACCCTGGCCGTTGCCGCAGGTGGCTTCGCCTCTGATCGGCAGTAGCGGTTTGTCGCGCCGCCGGTGCGGATTATATGTTACAGAATCGTTTTTATAACTTGTTCCGCTGGTGATCATGTCAGCCCGGGAATAGGGCCACGGGCGAGGTAACGTTCCTCGAATCCGGCCCGGGCCGAAAGTCCCGCGAAATCGTGCACGGTGACCTGTTGCCCGTCGACCGTCACCAACCCCTCTTCCCGCTAGTTGCGGATCATCCGGTTGATATGTGGCACGCTAAGGCCCAGCACGTCGGCCATCAGCTCCTGCGTGAGCGGCAGGATATAGGATCGTTCCTCCGCCAGACCAACGGCGCGCAGCCGCACCAGCAGCTCCAGCAGCAGATGCGCCAGTCGCTCATACGTGGACCGGCGGCCTAGATTCACCAGATGCTCGCCGTCGACCGCAGCTCGCAGGCGGAGGACCAGAACACCGCCGCACCAAGCCTCGGGTACCGCGCGAAAACGCTGAACAGTTTGGGAAAGGGCACCGGCGCCACCACGGCGTCGGTCAACGCCGAAACCGAATTCACCGCGGTCTCGAACAGGCAGGACGGGACCCCGATGAGATCGCCTGGCAGCCCAAGATTCAGGATCTGGCGCTTGCCGTCAGGAAGCACTTTGTAGTGGGAGACAACGCCGCTGCAGAGAATGAAGATCTGGTCATAGTGGCGCCCCGCAACGATGACTGCGCGGTGTCGCCCCAATTTCCGCTGCGGTTCGTGCAGCTCTGTCAGGCAGGCGATTTCGGCGTCTGACAGGCTGACATACGACGCCAACTTGTCCACCAGGGCAAGGCCGTCACCGATGCCATCACCGCCTCGACGGGCTGCTGCGCTTGATCCATCGCCACGTCCCCGGCGTGCCACCCCGGCCGTTGCCGGGTTCCGCGATGAGTGTCTGTCCGCGTCGTCGATGGACCCGAGGCATCCCGGCCGCCGACCACGCCGTCGGACGGCGACGTTCACGCCAACCGAGCCACGGGTCCGTTGCGGCTTCCATGCAGTGAAACCCACAACGGCGGAAGGCTGGCCCGAAGCGCATGCCCCAAAGGGCGCGGCTCACGGACGCAAACAGCATCTCGAGCCCGCTTTGTTGACTGGGGGCAGATCGACGGCGCCGGAGCGGTGGCGGGGGTCGCAAGGGGCGTTGCCCCCACGGTCTCTCGTGCCACCGCTTCCAGCGCCGCCGGTCCCTCCCGTCCGGGAACCACGCTCTAGGCCGGCGGCTGCCGCGCCAGCCAGGCCGTTGCAGCTGCCTCAGCCCCTGAGGGCAGTGGGCTGGCTGGATCCAGCAGCCAGGCGATGATGTCGTCGATCGGCACCGCACGGCCCAGGTCGCGCAGCAGCAGGTGGTAGTTGTTCGGGTAGAAAGCCCGCACCGGACCCGGCGGCAGCGCCCGCCAGAGCTGGGCCGTGGCGCGCGGCGGGATCAACTCGTCCTTGCCGCCATACAGGAACAGCGACGGCGCGGCGAACCGCGGCGCGGCGGCGGCGGCGGTATCCATCAAATCCACCAGCCCATCGATCGCATCGAAGCGCGTGTGGTGCAGGGTCAAGGGATCGCGCGACAAGCGGATCAACGCGTGGATATTATCGCTGGCCCACACATGGGCCGCCGCGCCGGTCGTCGTCATCCCCGGCATCAGACCCGCGAGCAGCCACAGGCCGCCGCGCTCGATAATGTTCATCTCGGCGCGGGTCCACACCGCTGGGGCCACCATCACATAGCGCGAATTCGCCGGCGCATCGGGCCGCGTCGCCAGGCACATCAGCTCCGCTGCGCCCATGCTCTCACCCAGCAAGA
>DATHNE010000122.1:0-14364 GCA_035486355.1 Acetobacteraceae bacterium | reverse complement strand
CAGCAAGGATCTCCTTTTCCAAGGCATCCAGCAGCGCGGCCAGTCCAGATTGAGTATTGTTCACTATGGCCATGGCCAAGACGCCGCGGCATCAGGTTGTCGTTTTCATCTGTCCGAGGACATGCCGGATGGATTCGTGTGGTGCGGCGTGAGCATTCGTAATCCATTCACGCCCGGGGGTCCCGTAAAAGGGGATAGATCAGGTGGATCTCGCCATGGTCTACTCCGCCGCCACCTGCGCGTGCCGGCTCACCGCCCGATCCAACCCCAACCGCTCCCGCAATGTCCCTTGCATATACGCCATCGGATACACCCCGCGCCGCTGCAGCTCTGGCACCACCAGGGCCACGAAATCCTCCACCGCGATCGGCAGACACGGCGGCTGGAAAATGAACCCGTCCGCTGCCCTCACGTGCACCCACTCCTCCATCATATCTGCGATATCCGCCGCCGAGCCGATCGCACGCAGCGACCAGAACCCGCCGCCAATCATCCGGTACAACTGCCGCACGCTCATCCCATCGCGCTTGGCTGTCGCCAGCGCCTCGCTGACATATTGCCCGAACTGCTCCTTGCCGGCCGGCAAATCCGGCACCGGCCCACCGAGATCGTATCCGGAATAATCCGGCAATCCATACGCCATCAGCAGGCCCAACCCCTGCTCGTCGGTCAGTAGGTCCTGCAGCCGATCGAACTTGTCCTGCGCCTCTTGCCGTGTGCGTCCGACATACACCATCACCCCGGGCAGGATCAGCAGCTCCTCCGGCCGCCGGCCATGCCGCGCCATCCGCCCCTTCACGCTCGCGTAATATTCCCGCGCGTCCGCCAGCGTCACCTTCCCCGCGTACACCATATCGGCATACTTCGCCGCCAGCTCCTGGGACTCTTCACTGGTCCCCGCACACACCAGCGGTGGCCTCCGCTGCGGCGTCGGCGGCAGATCCAGCGGTCCCTTCACCTTGAAGAACTCGCCGCGATGCTTCAGCAGATGCATCTTGGTCCGGTCAAAGAACAAACCGGAAGCCTTGTCGCGCACCACTGCATTGTCGTCCCACGAATCGAACAGCGCGTTTACCACCCCGATGAACTCGGCCGCGCGCGCATAACGTGTTTGCGCCGATGGCAGCGCGTCCAGCCCGTAATTCTGCGCCTCGTAATTGCAGAATCCGGTCACCACGTTCCATGCCGCGCGCCCCCGGCTCAGATGATCCAACGCCCCCACCGCGCGCGCGGTGTTGTAGGGTTCGGCATACGTCGCCGATACCGTCGGCAGCAGCCCCACATGTGTCGTGATCGCCGACAGCGCCGCCATCAACGCAAACGGCTCATGTCGCACATGGTCATGGATGCGATTGCGTGCCGACTCCGGCTTGTCGAGCATGCGCACCGAGGCCGTGTCGGCGACAAACATCAGATCGAACAGGCCCGCCTCAGCCAGCTTCGCGAGCCGCCGGTAGTGCGCGAAATCCATCGCCCCGCCGGCTGGCACGTCCGGATGTCGCCAAGCCGAGTAGTGATATCCCACACTGCCGACCGAAAGTCCCAGATGGATGCGCCGCTTCGCCATCCTTCTCACTCCGCCGCCATTGCCGCGCCACGCGCGTACTGGCTCGGCACCGGCTTCAACCCCAGATTCTCGCGCAGCGTTTTCCCCTCATACTCCGTCCGGAACAATCCCCTTCTCTGCAGCTCTGGTATCACCATCGAAACAAAATCCTCCGCCCCCTGCGGCATCCACGGTGGCTGGATGTTGAACCCGTCCGCCGCCCCGGTGGTAAACCATTCCTCCATCATATCGGCCACTATCTTCGGCGTGCCGATCACCCCCAGACTCCAGAACCCGCACATCATCACGTCGAACAACTGCCGCAACGTCAGCTTCTCGTCATTTGCCCGCTTGATCAGCGCAAGCGTCATCTCCGGCTCGCGCCCGCTAATCCGGTGTTCCATCATGTCGTTGGTCATCGACAGATTCGGCACCGGCTCATCGAGCTTCAGTCCGGTCAGGTCCGGAAAATGGTTCAGCAACAGATGTCCGATTCCCACGCGTGGCAGCAGCAGATCCTGGATGCGCGCGAACTTGTCCTCCGCTTCCGCCTGCGTGCGCCCCAGATAGCACTGGATGCCCGGCATCATCAGCATGTCGTCATGCGACCGCCCGTATTTCGCCAGCTTGCCCTTCACCGTGTCGTAGTATTTCCGCGCCGCTTCGATATTCGGCTGCCCGCCATAACTCATGTCTGCGAACTGTGCGGCGAGCTCCATCGCGTTGTCCGAGACACCGGCAGTGATGATCGGTATCCGCCCCTGCGGTGGCCGTGGCACATCCAACGGCCCGAGTACGCTGAAATGCGTCCCCTTGTGCGCCAGCGTGTGCACCTTGTCGTACTCGAAAAAGATCCCGCCCGCCTTGTCGCGCACCAGCGCATCCGCGTCCCAACTGTCGAACAGGCCGTTCATCACCTGCACGAACTCGCCCGCGCGCGCGTGCCGCGCATCTGACGGCACCGGCTTGTCATGGTTGAAGTTCAGCGCCTCTTCCGGATTGAATCCAGTCACCATGTTCCAGCCCAACCGCCCGCCGCTGATATGATCGATCGTGGCCATGCGTCGCGCGAAATTGTACGGGTGGTTATAGGTGGTCGAAGCCGTCGGCATGAAACCAACCCGCTCGGTCATCGTCGCCAGCGCCGAGACCACCAGTGTCGGATCCATCTTCAACTGCGCATGCTCGCAGTCGCGCGCGATGCGCGGATCATCCAGATTGAGCAGTGACGCCCAGTCGGCGAGGAACAGGAAGTCCATTTTGCCACGCTCGGCCAGCTCCGCGGCGCGGATGTGGTGCTGCAGATCCATCGACCCGATTGCCGACACCTCCGGCAACCGCCACGCGATGTAGTGATAGCCAACCGACGCCACCGATAGCCCCAGCCGCATCCGCCGAGGCACTTTCTGTCCCGTCATGCCCCATCTCCAGGACCATCAGACGGAAACTATGAGATGAAACCGCGGCACCACACAATGCGGACGGCAAGAGGGCCTCACCCCGCGCGTGGCGTCTCGTTCAATCGCGCCAGCCAGGTCCCGATCCGCGCTACCGCTTCTTGCAATGCCTCCATGCTCGCCGCATAGGAGAACCGCAGGTGCCCATCACCGAACGCGCCGAAGCTGGTGCCCGACAGCGTCGCCACCCCCACCTCTTCCAACAGCCGCGATTGCAATGTGCGCGAATCGAAACCCGTGCCGCTGACATTCGGGAATGCATAGAACGCTCCGCCCGGATCGGGGCAGCGGAACCCCGGCAGCCCCGACAGCGCCGGCACGATATATGCACGCCGTTCGTTGAACGCCGCCATCATCTTGTGCACCGCATCGCGCGGCCCGGTCATCGCCGCCAACCCGGCATATTGCGCGGACGCATTGACACAGGAATGGCTGTTGATCGCCAACCGTTCCGCATGCGGCAGCAGCGCCTCCGGCCACACGCCATAACCCAGCCGCCAGCCGGTCATCGCATAGGTCTTGCTCCAGCCATCCAGCAGGATCAGCCGGTCGGCGATCTCCGGATACGTGGTCATACTGGCATGCGCGCCGCCATAGACCATTTCGCCATAGATTTCATCCGACATCACAGCCACATGCGGATGCTTCACCAGCCCCGCCACGAGCCGATCCAGCTCCGCCTTCGGCACCACGCCGCCGGTGGGGTTCGCCGGACTGTTGATGATCAGCAGCCGTGTGCGCGGCGTGATCAGCGCCAGCACTTCTTCGGCGTTGAAGCTGAACCCGCGGTCCTCATGCAGATGCATCGGCACTGGTGTCGCGCCAGAGAACTGGATGACGCTTTCGTAAATCGGGAAGCCGGGGTTCGGATAGATGATCTCCGCCCCCTCCTCGCCGAACATCATGATGGCGAAGAACATCGTCACCTTGCCGCCGGGCACCACCAGCACGCGATCGGGCGACACCTCGATGCCGTGCCGCCGATGCAAATCCGCCGACACCGCTTCACGCAGCGGCAGGATGCCGTTCGCCGGCGTATAGCCGTGATGCCCGTCGGCCAGCGCCTTGCGCCCGGCCTCCACAATGTGCTCTGGCGTCGGAAAATCCGGCTGTCCGATCCCCAGATTGATGATGCTGCGGCCGGCGCGTTGCAACGCCCCCGCACGTGCCAGCACTTCAAATGCCGACTCGGTCCCCAGGCGGTTCATCCGCCCGGCCATTTGCAACATGTTCCTGTTCCTTGCGCGGTGACTGTGCCGTGGCCGCACCATCGTGGTGGGCGGACTGGTTTTCAAGTCTCGCCAGTCAGGTGCCCGGCCCGAGGTGTACCCATTTCAGGATATAATGCCAGCCCGCCTCGCCTGGGTGGTGGTGCATGTCGGCCTGGGTGGCCTGCCCCCGGTCAGCAACTGGTGATCACCGCCCCGCTCAGGCTACTGGCGCTGACCCGTCGGCCCTGACCCGTCGCATCACCGATGCCTGCCTATCGCGTCGATCGCCGCAACCCGGTGCCGGGTTCGAACAGGCTCAACGCCCCGCCGACCCGCCCCAGCACCACGAGCCCGTCGCCCCCTTCGATCCGCATCCCCGCCTCCGGCCGCATCACGGGCTCTTCGTCGCGGCGGTTGAGCTGCACCACAAACAGCGCCCCTTCTGCCGCACGTTCCAGGTTCTCGATGCTCATCCCCACCGCCGGGCTGCCAGGTGCCGCCGTCACCACCTCCATGTTCAGCCCGAGTGTCTGCAACACACGGTCGAATGCGCGCATCTCCTCGGAATCGCGAATCGCCCGTGCCGTGTCCTGGTACATAATAATCTCGGCAATCCGTTCCGCGCCGATATGCGCCGGCAGCACCACATGATTGGCGCCCGCATGGCGCAGTTTGCTCTCTGTGCTGGGCGCCTCGCCGCGCGCGATGATTTCCAGCTCCGGATTCATGCTGCGCGCGCTCAGCGTGATGAACACGTTGGCCGCATCCAACGGCAGCACCGTCGCCAGCGTGCGCGCCCGCGTCACACCCGCCTCCTGCAACGCCGATTCCTCGGTCGCATCGGCCTGCAGGCACAGATAACCCAGGCTGCGCGCGTGCTCGACGCGTTCCTCTTTCAGCTCCAGCACCACGAAGGCGGCACGGCCGGCCGACAGTCCTTGCGCGAGCATCACGCCGATACGGCCGAAGCCGCAAATGATAACGTGGTCGGATAGCTTGTCGATCTGCGCGGTCATGCGTTTCAGGCCCAGGAACTGGGTGAGCTGGTTCAGCGTGATGAACTGTACCAGTGCACCGGTCATGAAGATCGCGCCGGTACAGCCAAAGAGGATCGTGGAGATCGTGATCGTACGCAACAACGGGGTGGTAATCGGATGCACCTCGTCGTAGCCCACCGTGTAGACGGTGATGATCACCATGTAGACCGCGTCACCCAGGCTCCAGCCGGCAAGCACATAGGCGATGGTGGTGACTGTCATCACCCCCACCATGTAGATCAGGCCGAGGATCAGGTTGCGTGCGGGCGAGGCCAGCAGTCCGCCGAGCCGCGGGGCCAGGCGCAGGGCGTGCAGGGCGCGGCTCTCACTCATGGGCGCCATGTATTGCCGCCCTGGGGCACACCCGGCAACCCGCCGGCCCCGGGGCGTGCCATTGAGGTCCGAAAACCGCGAGACATCGCGGCCCATATCGGGGAATCATAGCGTATGGACATGATGCCCATGGACATGACGATGGACGACGACGCCTGCTATCGGGCCATTGAAACGCGCGATCGTCGTTTCGATGGGCGGCTGTTCGTCGCCGTCACGACAACCGGCGTGTATTGCCGGCCATTCTGTCCGGCGCGCACGCCCAAGCGGAAGAACACCCGGTTCTTCGCCACTGCCGCCGCCGCGCAGGAAGCCGGATTCCGCCCCTGCCTGCGCTGTCGCCCCGAAATTTCGCCCGAGCTTGCCATCTGGCAGGGCAGCTCAAACACCGTGTCACGCGCCCTGGCATTGATCGAGATCGGCGCTCTGGACGAGGCGGCTGTCGAGGCATTGGCAGAACGACTGGGCGTCGGTGAACGGCATTTGCGCCGCCTGTTCCGGCGTCATCTTGGGGCCTCGCCGGTCTCGATCGCGCAGACCAGACGGATCCTGCTGGCCAAGCAATTGATCCAGGACACACGCCTGCCGATGACGGACGTCGCGGCGGCGGCGGGGTTCGGCAGCATCCGGCGGTTCAACGAGACCTTTCAGCGTCTCTACCAGCGGCCGCCGACGGCGCTGCGCCGCGCCGGCCTGGGGATCGGTGCCGCGAGCGCCAGTGATGCGGTGGCGGTAAGGCTCGGGTATCGGCCGCCGTACGATTGGGATGCCATTCTGTCTTTCCTGCGTACCCGTGCCATCCCGGGTGTCGAAATCGTGTCAGCCCAGGACTATGCGCGCACCATCGCGATCGGCGAGGCGCGCGGCATGCTCACGGTCAGGCCCGATGCGAACGATTGCCTGACCGTAATCGTGCGGTTTCCCGCTCTCCGCAGCCTGCCGGCGATTATCGCCCGCGTGCGCCGGGTGTTCGACCTCGCCGCGGATCCTGTCGCGATTGGGGCACATCTCAGCCAGGATTCCGTGCTGGCGCCGCTGGTCGGGGCCCGGCCGGGTCTGCGCGTGCCGGGCGCGTGGGATGGGTTCGAACTCGCGGTGCGGGCGATCCTTGGCCAACAGATCAGCGTGGTGGCGGCGCGGCGGCTCGCGGGCCTGCTGGTTCACGCGATGGGGGAGACGGTCACCGATCCTGTCGCGATCGATCAGGGGCTGACCCACGTATTTCCGTCACCGCAACGCGTTGCCAGGGCGGATCTAAGCGTGATCGGCATGCCGAACACACGGCGCTCGGCGCTGACGTCGTTGGCCGCGGCGGTTGTGGCCGACCGGCTGATCTTCGGTCCGCGCGGCAGTCTGGAGGAAGCGGTCGCGCAGTTGCGGTCATTGCCCGGAGTCGGCGAATGGACGGCGCAGTATATCGCGATGCGCGCGCTGCGTGAGCCGGATGCGTTTCCGGCGGCCGATATCGGCCTGCTGCGCGCGATGCGCGATCGGAACGGGAAACGCCCGACACCGGCCGAGCTGCTTACGAGTGCGGAACAATGGCGTCCCTGGCGCGCTTATGCTGCGCTGCACCTGTGGGCATCCGAGACGCACGCCACTGCGGCACCTGAAAGGTTGGACCATGAACAGCAAGCGGCCTGAACATCTGTGGCTGGACCGGCTGGCAACGCCGATCGGCGAGGCGCTGCTGATCACCGACGAGGATGGTTTCCTGCGTGCGTTCGACTGGGCTGACCGCGAAGCTAGCATGGCCCGACTGCTGCGCCTGCATTACGGGGCGCTCATGCCTGTCGCCGGTGCTGCACCCGCAAGCATACGCCGCGCTGTACGGGGTTATTTCGCTGGCGACCTCCGATGCCTGGCATCGATCGCATGGCGCACGGGCGGCACACCGTTCCAGCAGACCGTATGGACGGCGCTGACCAAGATCCCACCCGGCGAGACGCGCAGCTATGGCGGCCTGGCAGCGAAGATCGGACGTCCGACCTCGATGCGCGCGGTCGGCCTCGCCAACGGGTCCAATCCGATCAGCGTGGTGGTTCCCTGCCACCGTGTGATCGGCGTGGATGGGTCGTTGACCGGCTATGGTGGCGGCCTGCCGCGGAAGCGATGGCTGCTCGCTCACGAGGGCGCGACGTTCCGCGACACCGTGCCGGGCCTGCGCCGCGCCGCCTGATCGCGTCGTGCGCGGATCAAGGGCCCCGTGGTAGCGTCGGGGCGAACCTTGGAGATCGCCCATGGATGCGCCCGCGACGCTGTCTCACACCACGCTGCTCGATCGCCTCGCCGAGGTGGCGGTGCATATCGGCCTGGGCGGGCTGAAGCCGGGGCAGCAACTGGTGATGACCGCGCCGCTGGAGGCGTTGGCGCTGACCCGCCGCATCACCGAGCACGCCTATCGCGCGGGCGCGTCGCTGGTCACCACCCTGTTTTCGGACGATGCCGCGGCGCTGCTGCGCCACCAGCACGCCTCTGACACGGCGTTCGATACCGCCGCCGGATGGCTGTATGACGGCCTGGCCGTCGCCTATCGCGATGGTGCTGCGCGGCTGGCGATTGTCGGCGATGATCCTCACCTGCTGGCCGGCCAGGACGAGGCCAAGGTGTCGCGTGCCAATCGCGCCCGCTCGCTCGCGTATCGCCCGGCGCTAGAGCTGATCACGACCTCCGCGATCAACTGGACCATCGTCGCGTGTGCCACGCCCGCCTGGGCGCGCGCGATGTTCCCTGCACTGCCCGAGGAAGCAGCGGTCGCGAAACTGTGGGACGCCATCTTTGCCGCCTCACGCGTCACGGTGGACGATCCGATCGAGGCGTGGCGCGCGCACAACGCCACATTGATGACCCGCCGCAACATGATGAACGCCAAGCGCTACGCGGCGCTGCGGTACCGTGGTCCCGGCACCGATCTGCGCGTGGGCCTGGCCGACGAGCATCGCTGGATGGGTGGCCTGACCACTGCAGGGAACGGCATGACCGGCAATCCGAACATCCCGACCGAGGAGGTATTCACCACCCCGCACTGCCAGCGCACCGACGGCGTCGTTGCCAGCACAAAGCCGCTCTCCTACCAGGGCACCTTGATCGAGGGGATCGCGGTCCGGTTCGAAGCCGGAGCGATCGTCGACGCCGGCGCCCGCACCGGCCAGGCGGTGCTGGAACGCATGATCGGCACCGACGAGGGCGCGCGCCGCCTGGGCGAGGTCGCGCTTGTTCCCGCTGCCTCGCCGATTGCGCAAAGCGGCCTGCTGTTCCTCAACACACTGTTTGACGAGAATGCCGCCAGCCACATCGCGCTCGGCCAGTCCTACAGCAAATGCTTCACCGATGGCGGCGCGACGGGGAGGGAGGCGCTGATCGCGCGCGGCGCCAACACCAGCCTGATCCACGTCGATTGGATGATCGGCTCCGAACACGTCGACGTCGACGGCATCACGCAAGAAGGCAACGCCGAACCGCTGATGCGGCAGGGGGCCTGGGTCTGACACTGATCATCCGCCCCGCTGTCGAGGCCGATGTGCCGGCGGTCCGTCGTCTGCTTGTCGAAACCTGGCACGCGACCTACGACGCCACGCTTGGTGCCGGTCGTGTTACGGAAATCACCAATACCCGGCACGCGATTCCGGTCTTGCACGTGCAAATTGAAGAACCGGGATGCTGCTTTCTGATCGCCGAGCAGGCGGGGGCGATCGTCGGTCACATCAACACGCGCGAGCAGCCGGAGCACACGCTCTATCTCGGCCGCCTTTATGTGCATCCGACGAGTCAGCGTCAGGGGATCGGCCGATGCCTGCTGCGCGCTGCCCTGGGGCGGCATCCAACGGCCACGCGCGTGTGGCTCACCGTCGCGGCTGACAACGCCCCGGCCATCGCGTTCTCATCATCGCGACGGATTCGCCGTCGCTGGCGAGGCGACGGAGCCCGACGGACACCGCGTGCTGCACATGGAGCGCAGCACCGCTTCCGCCTAACGACATTCCAATACCGGTATAAATGACAGAATGGATGTGATGTAAATCACACCCTTGCCACCGTTGCCCGAGGGTTAATTTGCCGTGAACACCTTACGGGGGAAGTGGCGGCGAGGGATGGCGGTCGACGATCAGGGGCCTGGCATTCCAGCGCGCTGTGACTTTTGCCGGCGCGGCACGGTTGCGCGACGGAGTGAGCGCCTGCGGTGCAGCCAACGGACCGACCGAGGCCCGGTCCACTGCCGCGTCCGGCTGACCATTGGCCGCTGCGACGTGTGCGGCGCTGCCCACTTGGGTGCCGCCGCCGAAGCGCGGATCGAGGCGGCGGCGCGGCATGCCTACCTCAAGTTGCGGCCGGGGTAGCGTTTTCGCCAGCCGCCGTGCGGTCCCCCATCGCTTTCTGTGCGGCCCTTATTGACTCTCCCGCAATCTTCCGATTGAACCCGCGCCCCATCCTCCCCGGGGAGCCACCCATGTCCGTCGTTGTCGGCATCGACTTCGGCACGACGAACAGCGTCGTCGCGATGCATCACCCGGACGGCAGCATCGCCACCGCCCGCTTTCCGGTCGGCGCGGCCACATACGACGTCTTTCGCACCTTGCTCTGCTTCTGGGCCGAAGAGGGCCACGGCCGCGCGCTGCTGCGGCACGAGGCCGGCCCTGCCGCGATCCGGGCCTATCTCGACGATCCGCTGGACAGCCGGCTGATCATGTCGATGAAGACCTATCTTGCGCAGCACAGCTTCACCCAGACCCGCATCTTCAACCGCTCCTTCACGCTGGAGCAGTTGATCGCCGTCTTCCTGCGCGCGCTGTTCGGCGCCGCCACGGACCTTCCCACCGATATCTGCATCGTCGCCGGCCGCCCGGTGCATTTCGCTGGCGAAACCGCCGACGACACGCTGGGGGAGACGCGGCTGCGCGGCTCCTACGCCGCCGCCGGCCACCCCGACATCATGGTGGCGCTGGAACCCGAGGCTGCCGGTTATCGTTTTGCGCGTACGCTCACCACGCCCACGACTGTACTTGTGGGCGATTTCGGCGGCGGTACCAGCGACTTCTCCGTGCTGCGCTTCGAGCCTGGCAGCGCGCGGCGGGTGACCGCGCTGGGCCATGCCGGTGTCGGCCTCGCGGGCGACGCGTTCGATTACCGCATCATCGACCACGTGATCTCGCCGCGCCTCGGCAAGGGCGACACCTACAAGGTGTTCGGCACTGCGTTGCCGATCCCACCCGAGTATTACGCCAGCTTCGCCCGGTGGCATCGCCTGTCGCTGATGCGCACCCCGCGCACGCTGCGCGAACTGGAGGAAGTGGCGCGCGCCAGTGCGCATCCCGAGCGGCTGCGCCACCTCATCACCCTGATCCGCGACGAGCTTGGCTATCAGCTCTATCAATCGGTATCCGAAGCGAAAGTGGCGCTATCACGGGCCGATAGTGTCACGCTGCGATTTCAGCACAAAGACTTCGCTCTGGCCGAGACGCTCACGCGCGCTGATTTCGAATTCTGGATCGCCGAGGATCTCGCGCGTATCGTGGCCGCGATCGACCGCGCCCTGCACATTGCTGCCCGGGCCGAGCACGACATCGACCGCGTGTTCCTGACCGGCGGCACCTCCTTCATCCCTGCCGTGCGCCGCCTGTTCGAAACCCGCTTCGGTGCGCACAAGGTCTCGGCTGGTGGCGAGTTCGTCGCAGTCGCGGAAGGCTTGGCGCTGATCGGGGCGGATCAGGCGCGATAACGCCCAACATCGGCGAGCGCCGCATACCAACCTCTCCCCAGCGTGATGCACCAGGGGCACACCCCTTGCATATCTCCGCCCACACGCTGGAGACTGCCGTGATGCTCCGTCAGATGCACCTGATGGCCTACCTCAAGACCGGCCCCACCGCGATGCACAGCGGCGGCTGGCGCCACCCCGACGCGCCGCTACACGACCTGTTCCATCCCAGCCGCTACGCCCATATCGCCCGCGTGCTGGAGGAAGCGTGCTTCGACGGCTGCTTCTACGCTGACACGCAAGGCATCCCCGATATCTACGAAGGCAGCCCCCGCGCCTATCTCCAACACGGCGGCCAGCTCTCCTATCTCGATCCGCTGACCATCCTGCCGGTCATGGCCGCCGCCACCGAGCATCTCGGCTTGGGCGCGACATTGTCCACCACGTTCCACCATCCGTACCACCTGGCGCGCACGCTTGCCTCGCTGGACCTGTTGTCCGGCGGCCGCGCCTGCTGGAACATCGTCACCTCGAGCACTGATTTCGAGGCACGTAACTTCGGCCTGCCGGAGCTGCCGAACAAAGACGACCGTTACGATCTCGGTGACGAGGTGGTGGATGCGTGCTGCGCGCTATGGTCCTGCTGGGACCAGGACGCGCTGGTGATGGACAAGCAGAGCGGGGTGTTCATCGATCCCGACAAAGTGCGCTACGCGAACTACCGGGGCGAGCACGTGAAAACGCGCGGCCCGTTGTCAATCCCGCCGAGTCCGCAGGGGCGTCCGGTGCTGATGCAGGCCGGCTCCTCACCGCGCGGCCGCGACTTCGCCGCACGCTGGGCTGAATGCATCTTCTGCTCACCTGGCGACAAGCGGGCGGCGATCACGCTCAACGCCGACATCAAATCACGCATGGCGAAGCGTGGCCGCGCGCCGGATGATTGCCGGGTGCTGGCCTGGCTGACGGTGGTGCTGGGCGAGACCGAATCAATCGCGCGCGAGAAGATGGAGCGGCTCGATTCGCTTGGCAGTGCGGAGCTGGAGACGGCTACCAACTCGGCGATGATCGGCGCCGATCTCAGCCAGGTGCATGACCTGGACGGGATCGCGGCGCTGAAGAAGGCGCAGGGGCATCAGGGGCTGGAGGACCGCATGCGCCTGTTGATGAAAAAGGAAGGCATCAGCTTCGAACAGGCGAAGCGCCAGCGCAAAATCCCACTCTGCGGCACGCCGGCGATGATCGCCGATTACATGCAGGACATGTTCGAGTCAGGCGGCTGCGACGGCTTCGTGCTGGCGCCCACCGTGACGCCGATCATGTTCGAGGAATTCGGCCGCATGGTCGTGCCGGAATTGCAACGGCGAGGGTTGTTCCGGAAGGAATATGCCGGCCGCACCATGCGGGAGAATCTGCGGGGGTAGAGGGACAGCTCGCGACCCGCCGTTACCCCCAGCCATCACGCGGGGCGAAGGCCCGGCATCCACGCCTTTGCTTGCTTCACCGAAGCGGCTCTATCTGCCGCCACCGCCGCTCGCTCGGCCAGCTTGGCCTGATGCTCGGCTTGCTCGCGCTCGAAGCGTTCCTTGGCGCGTGCCGCAATCTTCGCCCGCGCCTCGGCCAGCTTCGCGAGCCGCGCCTCACGTCGCGCCAGTTCGTCGGGAACCGACATCCCATCCGGCACATCCGACCGGTCCGCCGCCTCGGCCTTGGCCAGCAGGTCAGCCACTTCCGCCTTCAACTGTGCCTCGATCTTCCTCACCTGCTTATAGGACAGTGCGCTATGGCGGGTGGCATTGGCGTGCACCTTGGTGCCGTCCACTCCCACTGTGCCCTGTTTCAGCCGCCCCATCTCGCGGGCCAACTTCAGAACCTCCACGAACAGTGCCTCGATCGGCTTGAGGAACTACCGGCGGAACGTGGCGATGGTATCATGGTCGAGGTGTTCGTTGCCGGCGATGAAGCGGAACGCCACCGAATCATACGTCGCCCGTTCCAGCTTGCGGCTGGAGAACACGCCGGTGGCATAGCCATAGACCAGAAGGCTGAGCAGGATGTTCGGATGGTACGAGGGCGACCCCGAGCCGCGGCATCTGCCGCTCATTTACGGATGCCGGATGGGGGCTAAAAGTCCGACAGGCTGCTAGAGCGGCTGGTCCGCCGTGGCGGCCGCAACCGTATGTTCGTTCCAGCCACCGCCAAGCGCCTTGTACAGCGTTACCAGATTGGTGAGTTGCGCCAGCTTCAGGTCCAGCAGCGTCTGCTGCGCCGAGTACAGCGTTTGCTGTGCCGTCAGGACCGGAAGGTAGTTGTCCACGCCAATCCGAAACCGCATCGTCGACAGACGAAGGCTGTCTGCGGCGGCATCGACCAGTTGCTGCTGTGCCTGCACCTGGTCGATGTAGGTGGCACGCGCCGCCAGCGCGTCCGCCACCTCGCTGAATGCCGTCTGGATGGTCTTGTCGTATTGGGCGACCTGAATGTTCTTAAGTGCCTTGGCCAGGTCCAGGTTTCCCTGATTCTGTCCCGCCGTGAAGATTGGAATATTGATCTCCGGCTCGAAGCTCCAGTTCGTCCCGGTGCCGGTGAACAAATGGCTCAACTGGCTGCCGGCCACGCCCCCGCTGGCGGTCAACGAGATGCTCGGAAAGAACGCAGCGCGGGCGGCACCTATGTTGGCGTTCGCGGCGATCAGGTTGTGCTCTGCGGCCACGATGTCGGGCCGGCGGAACAAGAGATCGGAGGGTAGCCCCGCCGGCAGGTCACTCAGCAAACCTTGCGCATCCAGGTCCCTGCCCGCCGGCAGATCGGCCGGCATCGGCTCGCCCAGCAACAGCACCAGCGCGTTGTTGTCCTGCGCGGACTGCCGCCTGTACAGTGCCAGATTGGCGCGGGCGGTATCGACCGCGGTCTCCGCCTGCCGCAGGCTCAACAGCGTTGTCGTACCGTGCTGGAACATCGCGTTGGTCACGTTGTAGCTGGCCGTCTCGCTCGCCAGCGTGTCCTGGGTGATCTTCAACAACGCCTGGTCGGCCAACACGGTCAGGTACCCGCTGGCGACTTCCGACACCAGGCTGATCTGCGTGCT
>DATHNE010000121.1:0-8919 GCA_035486355.1 Acetobacteraceae bacterium | reverse complement strand
AGAATCTTGTCCTCAAGCAATCGGGCGGCGCGGTCGTGCGCCTGAGGGACGTGGCCGAGGTCGAGCTTGGCGACGACAGCTACGAGACCCAGAACAACCTCTATGGCCGCAAGGCCGTCTTCATCGGCATCCAGGTGGCGCCCGCGGCCAACCTGCTGGACGTGCTGCAGGGGTGCCGGACCGCCTTTGAAAACCTGAAACCGGATTTCCCGGCCAGCATGACCGGCCAGATCGGCTATGACGCGTCGGACTTCGTCAACAGCGCCATCAACGAGGTCGAGAATACCCTGATCGAGGCGGCGCTGATCGTCACGGTGGTGGTGTTTGTGTTCCTGGGATCGCCCCGCTCGGTGGTGATCCCGATCATCGCGATCCCGCTGTCGCTGATCGGCACCTTCACGATGATGCTGCTGTTCGGCTTCTCCATCAATCTGTTGACCCTGCTGGCGCTGGTGCTGGCGATCGGGCTGGTGGTGGATGACGCGATCATCGTGGTGGAGAACGTCAACCGCCATCTGGAAGACGGCATGAAACCGATTCCGGCCGCGATCGCGGCGGCGCGGGAGCTGGGCGGACCCATCATCGCGATGACGGTGGTGCTGGTGGCCGTGTATGTGCCAATTGGTTTCCAGGGCGGCTTGACCGGCGCGCTGTTCACGGAATTCGCCTTCACGCTGGTCGGTGCGGTGACGGTCTCGGCGATCATCGCGCTGACGCTGTCGCCAATGATGACATCCCGCATGCTGCGCGCGCACGCACCCGGGTCGCGCCATTGGGAGGCACGGCTGGTCGCGGCCATCGACCGCGGCTTCAGTGTGATCCATCGCCGCTACACGCGCTGGCTGCGGGGGAGCCTGAATCATCTGGTGGTGATGGCGAGCTTCGCGGTGCTCGTGCTGGGCAGCATCTACCTGTTCTACACCGGCGCCACGTCGGAGCTGGCGCCGGAGGAGGACCAGGGCGTGGTGCTGACGATCGCCAACTCGGCACCCAACGCCACGCTGCAGCAGCGTTTGATGTACGACCGGCAGGTGTATGACAGCTTCGCCAGCCTGCCGGAAACCGCCCATGTGTTTCAGCTCGATATCCCCGGCCAAAATATCGCCGGCGCTGTGTTGAAGCCGTGGGATCAGCGTACCCGCACGACGAAGGTGCTGCAGCCGCTGCTCCAGGGCGCGGTCGCGCAGATCGCCGGCCAGCAGATTGTCGCGTTCCAGCCCTCGCCCCTGCCCGGCGGCGTCGGCCTGCCAGTGCAGTTCGTCATCGGCACCACCGATTCGTTCGACAAACTGAACACCGTCACGCAGGAGTTCCTGCAGACGGCGCTCAAGAGCGGGCTGTTCATCTTCCTCAACACCGACCTGCGCATCGACAACCCGCAGGTGACGGTGGATATCGACCGCAGCAAGGCCGCGCTGATGGGCCTGAACATGAACGATATCGGCAGCGCGCTGGGGACGATGCTGGGGGGCGGCTATGTGAACTATTTCGGGCTGGACGGACGGTCCTACAAGGTTATTCCACAGGTGCAGCGGATCTACCGGCTGAACCCGTCGCAGATCCTGAACTACTATATCCGCACCTCCGGCGGTGCATCAGTGCCGCTGTCGACCGTCGCGCACATCGTCACCACGACCCAACCAGAATCGCTCAACCACTTCCAGCAGATCAATTCGGCAACAATACAAGGCGTGGTGGCGCCTGGTGTCACCATGGGCACCGCGATGGCCTATCTGGATGATCTGGCGGCGCGGACGCTGCCCGTGGGCTACTCGGTCGACTACGGCGGACAGTTCCGGCAGTTGAAGCAGGAATCCGGCGGGTTCGTGATGACGTTCGGCTTTGCGCTGATCATCATCTTTCTGTCGCTGGCGGCGCTGTTTGAGAGCTTCCGCGACCCGTTCATCATCCTGGTGTCGGTGCCGATGTCGATTGCGGGGGCACTGTTCTTCGTCGCGATGGTGCCGGGCGCCAGCCTGAACATCTATACCGAGGTGGGGCTGGTCACGCTGATGGGCCTGATCAGCAAACACGGCATCCTGATCGTGGAATTCGCCAACGAGCAGCAAAAGGCCGGGAAGACCAAACGCGAGGCAATTGAAGAGGCCGCCGGCATCCGGTTGCGGCCGATCCTGATGACGACAGCGGCCATGGTACTGGGCGTGGTGCCGCTGCTGACCGCCACGGGTGCCGGTGCCAACTCACGCTTTGCAATGGGGCTGGTGATCGCGTCCGGACTGTCGATCGGCACGCTGTTCACACTGTTCGTGGTGCCAGCCGTCTATCTGCTGCTGGCTGCGGATCACCATGAGGCGCGGGAGAGGGAGTCGGCGGAATCCGACCTAGTCGTACCCGCGCAATAGACCGCATACAAGCGCTGCGGCCGCGTGGGTCGTGGCGCGACGCGGAATGGGCGTAGGCTGTCCGCACCGGGAGCTACCGTTCAGGTACGGAAAGGTTTGGCGGACGGGTACGCCCCTCTCCGTGCACAAGCTGCCGTGATCGATCGCGGCGCGGCCGCCGCCATTGCGCTGATCGGGCGCGTTTCCCCAACGGCGCGCCTACTGATCGCCTGCCGCGCGGCGCGCAGCCTGGGCCAGGGCGCGCCGGTGGCCGATTTCGCGTCTATCTCAGCGCGCTGCATTGGACGCCGGTGCAGATGGGCGCGATCTACATGGCTGGCCTGATGCTGGGGGCGGGGCTGACGCTGTTCTCCGGCCCGCTGAGCGATGGCTTCGGCCGCAAGCCGTCCTGGTGGCCTATGGCGTCGCGCGGGTGCTGGCGACGACGGCGGCATTGTGCAGCAGCGCGCCGATCGTTCTGGTACCGACCGCGATCATCGGCGCCTGCGGGCGTGCTGCGAACCGCGCGGCAGGACCGTTCGGGCCGGTTGAGCAGGCGTGGTTGCTGGAGACGGAGCTGCCGGCGCTGCCGTTCCTGTTCGCGGTGGCGTTGCAGGGGGTGTATTTGGTGTTGTACGGGTGGCGTTTCGACGGGTGGATCGAGGGGCTTGCGCGCGAGGATCGCGATTGCCTCATCGTTTCGTCGCTCGTAACGACAGTGGCAGGTGGGGCTGGCCTCGTTCGCTATAGCGCCAGCAGACGGTCCAGTAGTGCCGGATCGTCGCGCAGCCCCGCTGCGGCGCCGGCATAGCGAATGGCGCCCTTCTCCAGCACATAGACCCGGTCGGCGAGCGCCAGCGAGAACGCCACACCTTGTTCCGCCAACAGGATGGTCAGGCCCTCGGCCTTCAGTTCGGTGATCTTCTCCCGCAGTTGCGCCACTATCAGCGGCGCCAGGCCTTCCGATGGCTCGTCCAGCAGCAGCAGCTCCGGGTTGCCCACCAGGGCGCGGGCGATGGTCAGCATCTGCTGTTCCCCGCCCGAAAGGAATCCGCCACATTGGTCGCGCCGTTCGGCCAACACCGGAAACAGCTCGCACACCCGCTCAATCGTCCAGTGCCCCGGTCGCCGAGCGGCCCGCGCCGCGACGTCCAGGTTCTCCCACACGCTCAGCTCGGCGAAGATGCGCCGGTCCTCCGGCACGAAGCCTATGCCGGCGCGGGCAATGCGGAACGGCGCCCAACCGGCCAGGTCCTTGCCGTGCCACACCACCCGGCCAGCGCGCGGCGGCGTCAGCCCCATGATCGAGCGCATGGTGGTGGTCTTGCCCACGCCGTTGCGGCCCAGCAGGCAGACACATTCGCCCTGCTCCACCTGCAGCGAGATGCCGAACAGTACCTGGCTCATGCCGTAGGCAGTGCGGATGTCCTCGACCGACAGCAAGGGCATCACGCGTGCTCCCCGAGATAGACGCGGCGCACCTCGGGGTTGGCACGCACTTCTTCCGGCGCGCCCTCGGCCAGCTTGCGGCCCTGATAGAGCACGGCGATCTTTTGCGCGATCCGGAACACCACCGCCATGTCGTGCTCGGTGAACAGCAGGGTCAGGCCGCGCTCCACTGCGATGCGTTGCAGCAGTGCGATGGTCTCATGTGTCTCGCCGGCGGACATGCCGGCGGTCGGCTCGTCCAGCAGCAGCACTTTCGGATCCGACGCCAGCGCGATGCCGAGCTCGAGCTGCTTTTGGTTGCCGTAGGCGAGCGTGCCGGCGATTTCGTCGGCGACCGCGGCCAGCCCGACCGAGGCCAGCAGCGCCGCGGCGTCGTCGCGGAACGGCGTCTCGGAGCGCGACCAGAAGTCGCGGCCCTTGCCACGATGGGCCAGCAGCGCCGCTTGCACATTTTGCAGCACGGTCAGGCGCGGAAAGATGTTAGCCAGTTGGAACGAGCGGCCGATGCCCAGGCCGCAGATGCGATGCGGCGGCAGGCCGATGACATCACGTCCGTCCAACAGCACGCGTCCGCCATCGGGACGCAGATGGCCGGTGATCAGGTTGAAGAAGGTCGATTTGCCGGCGCCATTCGGGCCGATCACCGCGACGATCTGCCGTGTCTCCACAAACAGGCTGACAGCGCTCACCGCTCGGAAGCCGCCGAAGGATTTGCTGAGGTTCTGGATTTCAAGCATCGCGCGCCGTCCAGCGTCGCAGCGCGCCGCCCAGCCGCGCCAGGCCCCCCAGCACGCCGCCCGGCAATGCGAACAGCAGCACCAGCAGGATGCTGCCCAGCACGAACGGCCAGTACTGCGTGTAGTTGGTGATTTCCTGGTTCAGCCAGTCCAGCACGAGCGCACCGATCGCGGGACCCCAGAAATAGTTCATACCGCCCAGGATGGTCATGATCATCACCTGAGCCGATTGCGGCCAGTAGACGTAATCGGGAAACACACCGCGGGTGAAGATGCCGTACAGCGCACCGGACAATCCGGCGAAGCCACCCGCCACCACGAAGGCCGACAGCTCGAAAGCCCGCACGTTCAGGCCGATGAAGGCCGCGCGTTCACGATTGTCGCGGATCGCAGTCAGCATGCGGCCGAACGGCGAGCGGGTGATCTGCCCGATCGCAGCGATCGATACGGCGACCAGTATCAACGTCAGCACGTAGAACTTGCTGTTCTGCGACAGCTCGCCCAGGCCAGGGACCGCGTCCATCCAATGCATGTCCGGGAACGGAACGTCCGCGACGCCCTGATCGCCGCCGGTGACCGCGTCCCATTTGAAACAGACCGCCCAGACGATCTGGGAAAACGCCAGTGTCAGCATGGCGAAATAGATTTTCGTCAGCCGCACGCAGAAATAGCCGAACACCAGGGAGAAGAACGCGGCGCCCAATCCGGCGGCGGGAAACGCGATGATGAACGGCACGCCGCAGGTCTTCATCAGGATGCCGCAGACATAGGCGCCGACGCCGAAATACGCGACGTGGCCGAATGACACCAGGCCAGTGGTGCCCAGCAGCAGGTTCAGGCTGACGGCGAACAGCGCGTCGATCATGATCTGATTCATCAGGAACACGTCGTAGCGCGAGCCGATCCAGGGCAGCGGCAGCAGCAGCAGGAAGATCAGCAGCGTCCACGGCACGCGGCGCGCTGGTGGCGCGGCGGGGCGCACGAGCGTGCGGGTCAGCGGCACGCTCATCGGATCGGTCGCCCGAACAGGCCCCACGGGCGCACGATCAGCACCACCGCCATCAGCAGGAAGACGGAGAACAGCGAGAATTCTGGAAAGGCCAGGATGCCGAACGACAGGGTCAGGCCGTAGATCACCGCGCCCCAGAAGGTGCCCCAGAACGATCCCAGGCCGCCGATCACCACTACGATGAAGGCCTGGACGATGATCTGCACATCCATTCCGGGCACGACACTTTCGATCGGCGTGATCAGCGCGCCGGCGAGGCCGGCCAGGAAGGAGCTGATGATGAACATGAAGGTGTAGAGGGCGCCGACATTGGCGCCGAGCGCGCCCAGCATCTCGCGGTCCTGCGCGGCAGCGCGCAGCATGCGTCCGGCGGAGCTGCGACTGAGCAGCAGGCCGCCGCCGATGGCGATGGCCGGGCCGACCAGCATGATGAACAGGTTGTACAGCGGCAGTGTGGTGCCCAGTACCGGGACGCCGCCGTCCAGGATTGGCGGGCGATGCACCGAGAGCTGCTCGGTGCCCCAGGTGTATTTCGCGACGTCACCCAGGATCAGCACCAGCGCGTAGGTCAGCAGAAGCT
Source organism: Acetobacteraceae bacterium (assembly GCA_035486355.1). GTDB lineage: Bacteria > Pseudomonadota > Alphaproteobacteria > Acetobacterales > Acetobacteraceae > Palsa-883. The sequence goes on along the minus strand of DATHNE010000121.1, from coordinate 2,802 downwards.
GGTACAGCTCCTCCAGGCCGTAGAGATGGCGCAGCAGCAGGCGTTCGACAATGGCGCCCAGCACCGCCACGCCAGCACCGGCGGCGAGCGCGGCGATCCAGAAATCCGCTCCCATCGGCTGCAGCCAGCTCACCACCTGCCAGGCCAGGTAGGCGCCGATCATGTAGAACGATCCGTGCGCGAAATTGAGCACGCGCATGACGCCGAACACGAGCGACAGGCCCGAGGCGATCAGGAACAGGAACATCGCCGTGGTCAGTCCGCTGAGGACCTGCCCGGCGATCAGGGAGACCGTCATGGTGTCGGCCCGATCTCCCTGTTATGTCGTGCCGCGATCAACCGCCGGCCGGCGGCGCGGGGTTGTAGTAGGTCGGATCCTTGATGACGGCGTATGGATATTTCGGATCCATTACCATCACCCCCCAGAATTCGCCGGCATCGGCATCATGGTTCGTCGCGTTGAAGGAGCGCGGTCCCAGCGGCGTCTGGTAGGTCATGCCCGCCAGCGCCGCAGCGACCTTGGCTGAGTCGGTGGTGCCGGCCTTGGCGATGCCCTGGGCGATCGCCGCAATCGTCACGTAGCCCTGGATCGCCCAGCTGGATCCGTACTTGGTGCCGATCGCCTTCTCGACCTTCTCATCGAAGGTAATGTCTTCCTTCGGCTGGTTCGGGCCGTCCCAGATCACCGGATCATAGGTGTTGGCCCAGATGCCGACCGGGAAGGCGCTGCCGAGCGTGCGGGTGATGTCGACCGAACCGACCTCACCGCCGTCCACCAGGCGGTTGTCGATCGCCTTGAAGTAACCGAGCGGCGTGGCCTGCTTGACGAAGCTGACGAAGTCTCCGGCGAACTCATCGCAGAACACCGCGTCGGGATGCTTGCTCATCTGCGCGGTGATGAACGAGGAGAAGTTCGCCTCACCCAATTGCGGCCATTGCTGATCGACAATGGTGATGTCGGGGCGCAGCTCTTTCAACTTGGCAATGAAGGCGGCGACCGCGTCGTGGCCATAGGCGTAGTCGGGCGCAATGGTCGCGACGGTCTTCACATCCTTGAACTTGGACATGACGATCGCACCGGACTGGCCCTCGATCGTGGTGTTGGACGCGGCGCGGAAGATATAGGGATGGATGTGCGCCGGATCGGTCAGCGAAGAGGTCTTCGCCGACGGGGCGACGAAGACGATGTTGTTCTCCTTGGCGATGGTCGAGACCGCAGGTGCTTCCGCCGAGGTCAGCGTGCCGCCGAGGAATTCAACGCCGTTCTTCACAATTAGCTCACGTGCCAGGCGCACGGCTTCGGCCGGGTTGGCCTTGCTGTCGCGTGGCAGCAGCTCAAGCTTGCGGCCCAGCACACCGCCCTTGGCGTTGATGTCGGCGACGGCGAGTTCGGCACCTTTCAGAATTGGCTGTCCATACACGGCCGTGGGGCCGGACAGCGGAATTGGAAATCCGATCTTGATGGTGTCTTCGGCACGTGCGGCAGTTGGCAGGACAAGCCCAAGCACCAACGCCGTCAGGACATGACGGAATTGCATCGTTCGGCCTCCCAGTTTGCCGGGCGCTTCTTGCATGCCCGGTCATTTGAAGGCGCGGAGCCTGACCCGCGCGCTTCGCCGCTGTCAAGCATTGTTAACATTACATACCGGTAGGCCGCCGCCAGGGGTAAAGCCCCCTGCCCTTCCGCGCCACCACTCCAGCGTTGCCGGTCTGTCTCCTGTCGGGAAAGACGGGTTCTATTCCACCGCCAATGGCGCGTCTTCAAGTTCGATCTGTTCGAGGCTGCAGCCGCTGATTTCGTGCAGCAGGGTGCGCGCAAAGAAGCCCGCCGGCAGCGCGAAGCCGGCGAAGATCTCGAATACGGTGCCCGCGCCGACAGCAAGCAGTACGGGGAAGGTCAGGCCGACGACGAAATTGCCCAGCCAGTTGCACCGCGTCGCCACACCCATCGCAGGGCCGCGCGCCGGCAGTGGCAAGACCTCCGGAGGCGGCGGACCGCGCTGCTGAGACGATCAGCAAGGCGATGCCGCCGCACGAGAAGATGTTTCTGGACACCACCGATTTCGATGCGACGGATGGCAAGTATGCGATCGGCGCGGCGCAGGATGCATTGCTGCGCCGGAGCGACACGCCGGTGGACAAGAAGGCCGACGCGGATCTTGTGGTGGAGCTGCGGTTGGGGGCGCTGGCGACCAATGAACATGCGATGCTGGTCGGCATCGCGAGCATCAATGTGCCGGTGCCGTTGGCCGGCACGCTGAGCACGCCGAAGGTGGCGCTGTATGACGACACGACTCAGCGCGGGGTGGCCAAGTTCGCGGCGACCGGGGTCGATCGCAAGACCGGTGCGCTGGTGGTGTCCAGCGCCGCCGTTCGAGTTCGCGCATAAGTCGAGATACATCGTGCTGCCGCTCTTCGGCTGCAGCCATGACGACCTGATCCCGAAGCGGCAGTAGGACCTGGATTTCCAATAGCCCTGGGCACTGGCGGATTATGCCCGCCAGGACCGGGTCGTGTATCATTTGCGCGTCCGATGGGCGCTCCGGAAACGCGGTCCTTGCTTCAGCTTGCGCGCCGATAGCAAGTGCATGTCCCCACACGCGCGGTATGGGCTTCCCGCTCGTTTCGGGTGCGACGTGCCGGTATTGATCAACTGCCTAATCTTACTGTGTCATAAAACCAGATGCCGTGTTTGACGCTGGCAGCAAGGACATCGCTGCACGCTGCGAGCGATGGCACGGGCGATGACGAGACGGACAGAAGCGATCGAGTTTGGCACGTGGCGTTCAGGTCGGATCGGGG
>DATHNE010000120.1:0-29484 GCA_035486355.1 Acetobacteraceae bacterium | reverse complement strand
CCGGATGTGCTGGCGGGCTGGCGGTCGCGGCCGGGGATGTTGGGGCTGCGGTTCACCGTGCGGCCGGAGCACACTTGGCTGACCGACGGCAGCGCCGATTGGGTGTGGGAGGGGGCGTCGCGGTATGGGCTGCCGGTGATGATCTCGTGCCCGGGGGCATTGCCGATCATCGACGGGCTGGCGGCGCGGTATCCGGACTTGAAGCTGGTGATCGACCACTTGGCGCTGATCCGGGTGAAGGACGATGGCGCGTTTGCCGATCTGCCGAAGCTGCTGGCGCTGGCACGGTACAAGAACGTGGCCGCCAAGGCGTCGGCGCTGCCGTGTTTTTCGTCCGAGGCGTATCCGTATCGGAACATCCACGGTCACATTCGCCAGGTATTCGAAGCCTTTGGTCCCAAACGAATGTTCTGGGGCACCGATCTGACGCGGCTGCCGTGCAGCTATCGCCAGGCGATCACTATGTTCACCGAGGAACTGCCGTTCCTGGCGCGAACGGACCTGGAATGGGTGATGGGGCGCGGGGTGTGTGAATTTCTGGGCTGGCCCCTGCCATGACGCCGCCGTTCGCAGCTTGGCCGGCTGCCCGCCCGTTGGCCGTCTCGCTGGGTGTGATGCTGGAGGGCTGGGCCGAGGGCAGCGCGCCCGGCATCGGCCCGATGGGCAACCCGCTGAAACCCGGCGTGCGCGACCTGCAGGCACTGTCATGGGCGGAGTACGGGCCGAAGGTCGGCGCGGGGCGGCTGCTCGATCTGCTGGATCGGGCCGGACGGAAGGCGGTGTTCTACACCTCGGGCGTCATTGCCGAGCGGTATCCGGCGCTGCCGGCGGCGATTGCCGGGCGCGGGCACGCGGTGGCGGCGCATGCCTGGTGCCAGGGGACCCTGCCGCCGTATCTGAGCCCGGAGGCGGAGTGGGCGGATATCGAGCGGTGCCGGACGGTGCTGACCGAGACCGCGGGGATGCGGCCGCTGGGCTGGCTCAGCCCGCGCTGCACGCCGAGCGCGCATACGTCGCGCTTCTTGGCCCGCGCTGGGTTTCGCTGGCACGCGGATATGTTCGACAGCGACGTGCCGTATCGGCTGGAGACGGGGGAGGGGACGCTGGTCGGGATGCCGTTCACTATGGAGGTGAACGACATGCCGCTTTATGTGCGCTACGGGAATGAACCGGCGGCGTTCCCGCGAACGTTTGCGCGGATCCTGGAGGGATGGGAGCGGATTGGCAGTCCCTACGCGTGTATCGACCTGACGGTGCACGCACATGTGTTTGGCCGACCTTATGGGGCAATTGCGTTTCTGGAGGCGCTGGAGCTAGCGGCGCGCGATCCGCGATGCTGGATCACGCATCATGCCGAGCTGGCGGCGAGGATGGCGTGATATGCTGCGGTTATTCCGCGCGCCCCCTGTCGTTCCTGCGAAAGCAGGAACCCATACCCCCGGTAAGGTGTGGTTTTGGGTTCCTGCTTTCGCAGGAATGACGAGTGGGGCAATTACACCGCATGCGCAATATTATCGAGATACTGCAGCCACTCCGCCGGCAGCCCGTGGGCGCGTGCGCCCTCGCGCAACAGCGTGATATAGCGGTGTGACGGCGTGCCATCCTCCGGCAGCCCCGTGGCGCTATAGGCAATGACCGGCACCTGATTGCCGTTCAGGTCGTCGGCGAGCAACGCCACCGGCCGATAACCGCCGCCAGGAACACCCTCGGTAGAATCGAGCCGCACCATGTCGCGGCGGGTGATGCGGTACATCACCCCCCAGACCTCGGCGGCTGGATCAGGTGTGATATTCGCTGGCGCTGCCTTGCCCCTGGGCCGGCCTTCCAGATTGAACCGCAGCCGGTAGCCGGTGATGCGACCGGCGCGCCACTCGAACGGACGCATGCGCCGGCGCAACAGGAACGCGCTGTCGTGCATGTTCGATCCGTAGGCGAAATACCAAACGTGTTCCGACGGCCGGCCTTCCAGCATCAGGCCGTGCAGCCGGTAGTGCACGCGTGACAGCAGCCAAGATCTCGCAAGCACCCGCCGCCGCACGCGGCGCGCGTTGCGGACGGCGTTATTGAGCGTCTGTCGGATCATTGTGCGCACGGCCCCGGGTACCCCAACCGCTGATTCGATAGCGCGCACCGACGGTATGAGCAATGTACCTCCGCGTTGTCATTGCGAGGAGCGAAGCGACGAAGACTGTGACGGTGTGGCACCGCAGTTCGTGCGCCACTGGTTGGAGATTGCCGCGTCGCTCCGCTCGTCGCAATGACAGTGTGAAGAAGGTTAGAACTCCCGCAACACCTCGCGTAAGGTCGCGCCGGTATAGGCCGTCCGGGAAAGACCGCGGCGCTGCAGGGCGGGCACCAGCCCCTCCGTCACCTCGTTGATGAAGCGCCGGCTGGTGCGCTGGAATGGCGTGCTGATCAGGAAGCCGTCGCCGCCAACCGCCTCCATCACCCGACCCATACGTTCCGCAACCGTATCCGGTGATCCAATGAACTCCAGCTCCGGCTCCGCCGCCTCGAAGCGCGACATCGCCAGTTCCCGCAGCATCTTGCCGCTACCCCATTGCGCGAACTTGTCGAGCGACCCCTGCTCGCCGTTGGTGGTCAGCGGCGGCAGTGGCTCGTCGAGCGGGAACTGCGAAAAATCGATGTCGGTGATGGCGGAGATGCCGACGAGGGCGCATTCGATGAACGCGTCGGACGACGTCATTCGCCGATATTTCGCGCGTGCTTCCGCGTCGGTTTCCGCCAGGATCGGATAGACCAGGAATAGCACCTTGGCTTCATCCGGATCGCGGCCAAAACGCACCGCGTGCGTGCGCACCTCGTCGCGATACTGCTTCATCCCGGCTATGCCGTTCGCCACCGCGATGACGGAATCGGCATGCCGAGCGGCGAAGGCGCGACCGCGCGGTGATCCGCCGGCCTGCACGAAGACTGGTCGCTTTTGTGGTGATGGCACGGTGTTCAGCGGGCCGCGCACCTTGAAGAACTGGCCTGCAAAGTTGATGGGCCGGATCTTGCGATAGTCGGCATAGGTGCCGGTGTCGCGGTCCATCACCACCGCATCGGCGCCCCAGCTATCGAACAACTGGCACACCACATCGACATACTCATCCGCCATGTCGTACCGCTGGCCGCGCGGCGGCAAATGGTCCATGCCAAAATTGCGGGCCGCCAGCTCCTCGCCGCTGGTGACGATGTTCCAGCCGAACCGGCCACCGGCGATGTGGTCCAACGTCGCACACAGCCGTGCCAGCATGAACGGTGGATACGCGAGTGTGGACAGTGTCGCGACCACGCCCAGCCGGCGCGTCTGCGCGGCGATGATGGCGGCCAGCGGCGACGGATCGTGCTTGGGAACGAACTGGGCGTGCTTCATGCCGCCCTCGGCGGTGCCGCCATAGGTTTCGGACACCATCAGCGTGTCCTCGATCATGATGTAGTCGAAGCAGGCGCGCTCCAGCGCCTTGGCCATGTCGACGTAGAAGGCGCCGTCCCACGGCATGCCGCCCGCGGCGAGCGGATGGTTCCACTCGCCGGCGGTGAAATTCATGAACCATCCGAGATGAAACGGTCGTGCCATGGTCAGTCCTTGCGCGCGCCGCCGCGGGGCGGTGATCTGGGACATTGCGGGATGACCGTGTGACCGTGACGCACGGGTTCACCCCGCGTCGCCGGCCGGCACAATGCTGAGAAACGCCCGAGACTGGCAAGAGGCTTCTTGCTGCGATCAACATCGCGGCGATCTGCTCAATTCCTAATCCATGACTGCCCAGGTTCCGACCAGACGCGTGCGATCGCCGCGATTCGCGCGTGACAAGGGCCCTGTGCGCGCTTGCGGCGCGCCTGCGACCGACTAGGATGCGCGCCGCACGCACCCGGATGGCGCCATCCGGTTCGCGGATCGGAATGGCGCCAGTGGGAAAGGCTGTTCGCCAGCAGCTCTGTCACGCCGCGCCCCAGCCCGGGGCCGCGGCAGCAACCGTGTTTGGACAAGGATCGTGCAGGCGATGCATCGACGGGCGTTTCTGAAGACCGCCACCGCGGGATCAATCGCGATGGCCAGCGGACTGGCCGCGCCCAATCTGGCCCGCGCCGCGGGCAACAACGTGCTGCGTTTCGTGCCGCAAGCCAATCTGGCCAATCTCGATCCGATCTGGACCACGCAATACGTCGTGCGCAACGGCTCGCTGCTGATCTGGGACACGCTGTACGGCGTCAACGACAAGCTGGAACCGCAGCCGCAGATGGTCGAGGGCCACGACGTCAGCCCCGACTTCACGACCTGGACCTTCAAGCTGCGCGAGCGGCTGAAATTCCACGATGGCACGCCAGTGCTGTCGAGGGACGTGGTTGCCAGCATCAACCGCTGGATGGTGCGTGACGCGCCGATGGGCGTGCCGATCAAGAAGCGGACCGATGCGCTGGAAGCGGTGGATGACACGACATTCCGCTTCCGGTTGAACCAGCCCTATCCAAAGATGCTGTTCGCGCTGGGCAAGAGCAGCACGCCCTGTCTGTTCATCATGCCGGAGCGCATCGCGCAGACCGATCCGTACAAGCAGATCAGTGAATATATCGGCTCCGGTCCGATGCGTTTCAGGAAAGACGAGTGGATCCCCGGTTCGGCGGCGGCGTTCGAGAAATTCGCGGGTTACGTGCCCCGGCCCGAAACCGCGAGCTGGTTGTCGGGCGGCAAGCGGATCAATTTCGATCGGATCGAGTGGCACATCCTGCCGGACGGCGGCACCGCGTCGGCGGCGCTGCAGAACGGCGAGGTCGACTGGTGGGAAACGCCGCTGTCGGATCTGGTGCCGCTGTTGCGGAAGTCGCCCAACCTCGCGGTGGACATCGCCGATCCGCTGGGCAATATCGGATCATTCCGAATCAATCACTTGTATCCACCGTTCAATGACGTGCGCGCGCGCCGCGCGGTGCAGATGGCGCTGAGCCAGGCCGACTACATGGGCGCCGTGGTGGGGGATGACCCCGCGCTGTGGAAGCCGCTGCCTGGCTTCTTCACCCCCGATACGCCTTTGTATACCGAAGTCGGCGGCGAACCGTTGGAGGGCAAGCGCGACTACGAGGGGGCGAAGAAGCTGCTGGCCGAGGCGGGCTACAAGGGCGAACCGATCATCGTGTTGGTGGCGACCGACGTGCAGATCACCAAGGCGCAGGGCGACGTGACCGCCGACCTGTTGAAGAAGATCGGCATGAACGTGCAGTATACCGCGCTGGACTGGGGTACGGTGGGCCAGCGGCGCGCCAAGAAAGACCCGCCGGCGCAGGGCGGCTGGCACATCTTCCACACCTGGCACGCCGGCGCCGACTGTGTGAACCCCGCGCCGTATACCGCGCTCGACGCCAGCGGCGACACCGCCTGGTTCGGTTGGCCGAAATCCGACGCCGTGCAGGCGCAGATCGCCGCCTGGTTCGCCGCGCCGGACTTCGCCGCGGAGAAGACTGCGATCGACAAGCTGAACGCCGCGGCGATGGACGACGTGGTCTATATTCCCACCGGGTTCTTCAAGGGCTATCAGGCTTGGCGTAAGAACGTGACCGGGGTGGTGAAGGCGCCGTTCCCGGTGTTCTGGGATGTGAAAAAGGTCTGAGATGTTTGCTTTTGCGATCCGCCGGGTACTTTCGACCATCCCGGTGATGCTGATCGTCGCGCTGTTCGTGTTCAGCCTGCTGTACATCGCCCCTGGCGATCCGGCGGCGATCATCGCGGGCGACCAGGCGACGCCGGCGGATGTGGAGCGTATCCGCATCTCGCTCGGGCTGGACCGGCCATACCTGGTGCGCTTCGGCGACTGGCTGTGGCACATCCTGCACGGCGACCTGGGCACATCGATCTTTACCAACCTGCCGGTCACCCACATGATCGCGCAACGGATCGAACCGACGCTGTCGTTGATGCTGATGACGGTGGTGTTCGCCATCGTCATCGCCATCCCGCTGGGTGTGATGGCGGCGTGGAAGCACGGCACCTGGATCGACCGCGCGGTGATGGTGTTTTGCGTGCTGGGCTTCTCGGTGCCGGTGTTCGTGGTCGGCTACCTGCTCGCCTACATCTTCGCGCTGCAGCTCGATTGGCTGCCGGTGCAGGGCTTCACCCCGATCGAGGATGGGTTCTGGCCGTTCCTGCAAGGGCTGATCCTGCCGACCGTGGCGCTGGGGCTGATCTATGTGGCGCTGCTGGCACGCATCACGCGGGCGACGATGCTGGATGTGCTCGGCCAGGACTATGTGCGCACGGCGAAGGCGAAGGGCGTCGGGCAGCGGCAGATGCTGTTCGTGCACGCGTTGAAGAATGCCGCGGTGCCGATCATCACCGTGATCGGCAATGGCGTGGCGCTGTTGATCGGCGGTGCGGTGGTGACCGAGAGCGTGTTCGCCATTCCTGGCCTGGGGCGGCTGACGGTGGATGCCATCCTGCGACGTGACTACCCGGTGATCCAGGGCGTGGTGCTGCTGTTCAGCCTGACCTATGTGCTGGTGAACCTGGCTGTCGACCTGCTTTATACCGTGTTCGATCCGAGGATCCGCTATTGAGCGCGACATCTCTGCCTGCCGGCGCCGCGGCGCCGCTGCCCGATGTGCTGCCGCCGGTGCGCCAGCGCGGCCGGGTGATGACCTTCGTCGTTCGCCACCCCACGATTGTCGCTGGTGGCACACTGGTGGCGATTATGGTGTTCATCGCGGTGTTCGCGCCGTTTCTGGGGACGGTGGATCCCACGGCTCTGGCACCGGCGAAGCGGCTGCGCGTGCCGTCCGATACCTATTGGTTCGGCACCGACATGCTGGGTCGCGATATCTACTCGCGCGTGATCTATGGCACGCGGGTGTCGCTGCTGGTGGGATTCTCCGTCGGCATCCTGACCGCGATCATCGGCGCCTTCATCGGCTGTGTCTCGGGTTTCGTCCGCCTCTTGGATGCGATCATCATGCGGGCGATGGACGGGCTGATGTCGATCCCGCCGCTGCTGCTGGCGATCGCGCTGATGGCGCTGACGCGGGCTTCCGTGCAGAACGTCATCGTTGCCATCACAGTGGCGGAGTTCCCACGCGTGTCGCGCCTGGTGCGCGGCATCGTGCTGAGCCTGCGCGAACAGCCGTATGTCGAGGCCGCGGTTGCGTCCGGCACACGGCTGCCGGTCATCATCTGGCGCCACATCCTGCCGAACACGCTGGCGCCGCTGATGGTGAACGCCACCTTCATCTGTGCCTCGGCGATGATCACCGAGGCAATCCTATCCTTCATCGGTGCCGGCACGCCGCCGATCATCCCGAGCTGGGGGAACATCATGGCGGAAGGCCGAGCGCTGTGGCAGGTGAAGTTCTACATCGTGTTCTTCCCGGCGGTGTTCCTGTCGATCACCGTGCTGGCGGTGAACATGCTGGGTGACGGGCTACGCGACGCGCTGGATCCACGTCTGGCAAAGCGGCTGTAGACACAGATGGCCCTGCTTGAGGTTGAGCGTCTGCAGACGCATTTCGGCACGCCGGATGGCGTGGTGCGCGCCGTCGAGGGCGTGTCCTTCCACATCAACGCCGGCGAAACGGTGGCGATTGTCGGTGAATCCGGCTGCGGCAAGTCCGTCACATCGATGTCGATCCTGCGGCTGATCCAGGAACCGCCGGGCAAGATCGCGGGGTCTATCCGCTTCGATGGCAAGGACCTGCTGGCGCTGTCGGAAGCCGAGATGCGGACGATTCGCGGCAATGCGATCTCGATGATCTTCCAGGAGCCGATGACCAGCCTGAATCCGGTGCTGACGGTCGGCAAGCAGATCGGTGAGACGCTGCGTCTGCACCAGGGCATGGATGCGCGCGCCGCCGAGCAGAAAGCCATCGAGATGCTGACCCTGGTCGGCATTCCGGCCCCCAAACGTCGTGTCCGCGAGTATCCGCATCAGCTCTCGGGCGGCATGCGCCAGCGGGTGATGATCGCGATGGCGCTGGCCTGCAACCCGAAGCTGCTGATCGCCGATGAGCCGACCACGGCGCTGGACGTGACCATCCAGGCGCAGATCCTGGACCTGATGCGCGACCTGAAGACACGGCTGGGCTCGGCGATCATGCTGATCACGCATGATCTTGGTGTCGTTGCCGAAATGGCCGAGCGCGTTGTCGTGATGTATGCCGGCCGCAAGGTGGAGGAAGCCTCGGTGGGCGAGATCTTTGCACGCCCGTTGCATCCCTACACCCAAGGCCTACTGGGCGCGGTGCCGAAGCTGGGGTCGTCGCTGCACGCGGGCGGGCGCGAACGGCTGGCGGAAATCCCGGGATTGGTGCCGTCATTGCGCAAGCCGATCATCGGCTGCGCGTTTGCCGGCCGCTGCGGCTTTGCCACCGATGTGTGCCGCCAGGTGGCGCCCGCGATCGAAAGCAAGGAACCAGGGCACTTGGTGGCGTGCCATCATGCCGAGCGGCGGATGGCGGCATGAGCGGCAACCGTCCGCTGCTTGAGGTCAACGGCCTCAAGAAGTACTTCCCGATCCATGGCGGCATCCTGGGTGGCAAGGTGGCCCAGGTCTATGCGGTCGATGGCGTCAGCTTCAGCATCAACCGCGGCGAGACGCTCTCCTTGGTGGGGGAATCGGGTTGCGGCAAATCAACCGTCGGCAAGACCATCCTGCGGCTGTATCCGCCGACCGAGGGCGAGGTCTATCTGGCGGGCGAGCGGATCGACAACCTTCCGGCCGCGCAATTGCGCCCGTTGCGGCAGCGGATGCAGGTGGTGTTCCAGGATCCGTTCTCCAGTCTGAATCCGCGCTTGAAGGTGCGCGACATCCTGGCCGAACCGATCCGCAATTTCGGCCTTGCCGCCAACCGCGCAGCCTTGGACCAGCGGCTGAACGAGCTGGTGGACAAGGTACGGCTGCCGCGCGACGCGATTGATCGTTTCCCGCACGAGTTCTCCGGCGGGCAGCGGCAGCGCATCGGCATCGCGCGGGCGCTGGCGCCAGGATCAGACCTGATCATCTGCGATGAGGCGGTGTCGGCGCTGGACGTCTCGGTAAAGGCACAGATCATCAACCTGCTGGCGGATCTGCAGGCGGAGCTGGGGCTGACCTTGCTGTTCATCAGCCACGATCTGGCGATTGTCGAGCATCTGACGCATCGCGTCGCGGTGATGTATCTGGGCAAGATTGTCGAGCTGGCGGACCGGCAATCGCTGTTCGCGCGCTCGCATCATCCGTATACGCGGGCGCTCCTGTCGGCCGTTCCGGTCCCGGATCCGACGGCGAAGCGTCAGCGCATCATCCTGACCGGAGATGTGCCGAGCCCGATCAATCCGCCCAGCGGCTGCCGGTTCCACACGCGCTGTCCGTTCGCATTCGACCGGTGCCGAACCGAGGAGCCCGTGCTGCGTCTGGTGGACGGGGCGGGGCATCTGTCGGCGTGCCACCTGGAACATGCGCCGGGCGGGCAGGTCGTGCCGGTGTAAGCGAGAAGGACGAATGTAACGCAGATGAACGCAAAGGCCGCAAATGAACGCGAATGCAGTGTATTGATGGCCCGCCAGCTTCCAACAGCACCGCGGCATTCGCGTTCCTCCTGTGACGCACGATAGCAGGCTCAAAACGGAGCGCATCGACGGGTCCCACGATCGGCACCACCACCATCCAAGGGATAGGCCTCATGTCACCCCAGATTGTCGCCGAGCTCGCACCGCACGGCGTTCTGCGCGTGGGGATCAATCTGTCGAACTCCCTGTTGGTGACGGGGCGTTCGGTGTTGGGTGATCCGGAAGGTGTCGCGCCCGACCTGGCGCGCGCGATCGCCGAGCAGCTCGGCGTGCCAATCCAGCTCGTTCCTTTTCCGGAGCCGCCGGATTTTGTCAGGACCGCCGACGACGATGTGTGGGATGTCGGCCTGATCGGTGCCGATCCGGCGCGCGCGCAGAAGATCGCCTTCACCTCCGCCTATGTGCAGATCGAAGCGACCTATCTGGTTCCGGCAGGGTCTTTCATCAGCACGATCGAAGAGGTTGATCGTCCTGGCATCCGGATCGCGGTGACCGACCGCGCGGCCTACGACCTCTGGCTGGAGCGCAACATCAAGCACGCCCAACTTGTCCGGTCGGACAGCCAGACTTCGGATTTGGATTTATTCGTTCGTGATAAGCTGGAGGCGCTCGCCAGCCTGCGTCCTGACCTGCTTGATATGATGGCCAAGCTGCCGGCGGGTACCCGCATCCTGGATGGTCAGTTCATGACGGTTCAGCAGGCCGTTGGCACGCCGCGCAGAAACAACGCCGGCGCGGTCTGGCTGCAGGACTTCATCGAAACGGCCAAGGCCTCAGGCCTGATCGCCACCTTGATCGAGCGCCACAAGGTCACGGGCAAACTCTCCGTCGCCCCGGCCGGTTAAGCCGGGCCACGCTCGACGTTACGGCATCTCCGCGGGGATCGTGTTCGGTGTCTCCATGGCGGTGCCGAACCATTTCTTCTGCAGCTCCGTCAGCCGTCCGTCCTGCTTCATCGTCGCCAGCAGCGTATTGAAGACCTGCTGCAGAGCGACATCCTCCTTGCGGAACGCCATGCCGAAATAGGCCTTGATGTCGGACACGCCCGGTAAAATCTTGAACTTCCCCGGAGCGTCATGCATCACCACGATCAAGGTCGAGATCGTGTTCACCACCACATCGAGCCGCTTGTTCAGCAGGTCCTGATAGGCCTCGGGGTAGTGTTCGTATTCCTTCACCTCCTTGTAGCCCGGTAGCCCCTTGGCCTTGAGCTTGAGTTCGAAGTTCTTCACCACATTCGCCGCGGCACCTCCGAGCTGTACGCCGACGATCTTGCCGGACATGTCGTCGCCGTCCCTGAACCGCGTGTCATCGGCCCGCAGGAACATCACGTTGCTGGCGTCGGCGTAGGGCATGGAGAACAGCACCTTCTCCGACCGTGCCTTGGTGATGGTCATGCCGGAGATGATGCAGTCGAACTTCTTCTCGTACAGCGCGGGAATGATGCCGTTCCACGCTGTGTCGACCTCCCGCGGCGTCACGCCGAGCCGTGCCGCCCCCAACGCCGTGATATCGGGATCGTAACCGACGATCTTCCCGTCCTTGAAAAAGCAGAACGGGACATAGGCGGCCTCAACCCCCACAATGAGAGTGCCGCGGGCCTTGATCGTGGCAAGGATGTCGTCAGCGCGCGCGCGACGCGATGTGGCGAGGGTTGCGACGCCCGCCGCCCCCGCCGCGTGCAGAAGGGTTCGTCTCAACATGACATGATCCCCGGACCTGTGTTGATTTTACCCGGGATAAGCAACGCGCGTGCCAATCCTCCTGGCGCCTCTCTTGCCGCGTCGCCACGCGGGCCGGTACACTGGCGCGTCACGCGTCCAGGAACCATCAACATGCCCAACCCGATCGTCGCCGAACTCGCGCCTCATGGGGTGCTGCGTGCCGGTATCAACATGTCCAACTTCCTGCTGGTCACCGGGCGCACGCCCGAGGGCGACCCCGATGGAGTGTCGCCCGACATGGCGCGCGCCATCGCGGCGAAGCTTGGTGTGCCCGTGAAGCTTGTACCGTTCCCGAAACCAGGCCTGCTGGCTGACGCGGTCGATGACGATGTGTGGGATATCGGCAATATCGGCGCCGAGCCCGCGCGGGCGAAGAAGATCGCCTTCACCGCGGCGTATTGCGAGATCGAGGCGACGTATCTGGTGCCGGCCGGATCGCCCATCACGCAGATCAGCCAGGTGGACCAGCCGGGCAAGCGCATTGTGGTGACGGCGCGCAGTGCCTACGATTTGTGGCTGGAGCGGAACATCAAGCACGCGCAGCTGCTGCGGGTGGAAAACCAGGCGGCTGCATTGGCCAAGCTGGCGGAAGAGAAGCTGGATGCGCTGGCCGGCCTGCGGCCCGGGCTGATCAAGGACATCGAAACGCTGCCTGGCGCCCGCATCCTGGATGGTCAGTTCACGGCCGTGCAGCAGGCGGTGGGGACGCAGCGGAAGAACAGTGCCGGGGCCGCGTTCCTAAAGGAGTTCGTGGAAGAGGCGAAACGGTCCGGCTTGATCGCCAGCCTGATCAAGAAGCATGGGGTCGTCGGCCGCCTGTCGGTTGCGCCTGCGGGGTAGGCCTGTGCCCAGCTCCCCGACCCCACACCTGACCACCTCCGGGGCTTAGGTCCAGAACGGCTCCAGCCGCAGGAAACGGTGCCACGCGCGTGCGATGCGGCTGCGGGCATCGCCGGCGCGGGCGGCGAGGAAACCGCGCACCAATCCGGCGGCGTGGGCGCGCCCGCCGGTGGTGGCGCCCAGGTCCGTCAGCAGCGTGTTGGCCACTGCGCCATCGTTCAGGATGCCCAGCCGGTCCTGCACCGCGGCCAGGCGGCGCAGGAAGCGTGCGGTGGCTTTGCGTGAGAACAACGGGGCAAAGATCTCCGCCGCATAGCGCATGCGTTTGGCGCGCAGGCGAATCAGGTGCAACGCGGTGGGATCCAGATGGTCGATCGTGTCACCGGCCTCGGTGAGCCGACGCAGGCGGCGTTTCAATGCCTGCGCCGCGAAGGCTTCCAGCTTCAGACCAAGCGCCTCCTGTTGCGCCATGTCGGGCGCGGCGGACCACGCGGTGCCGTCGGCCAGAGCCGCCAGGGTGATGATCAAACGACGGAAATCCCGGCCGCCCAGCCAGGTCCGCAGCGCCGTGTAGGCCGCGCGGCGGTGGTGCCCGGCGGTCGTGAGCAACCGGCGCAGGCTGGCATCCCCGGGCAGGGCCTCGCCTACGGTGGCCGCGGTCTCGGCAACGAATACGTCCAGATCGCGCGCGGGCGCCAGGCGATCGGCCAGCGCCCTCAGGCCCTGATCAGCGGCGTCGACCTCGGGACAGAACACCACCGGGCGGAACACGGCGATCGTGGAGCGCAGGCGCCGCACCGCGACACGCATCTGATGCACCGGTTCGGTGCCGGGGTCGCGGGACAGGATAGTATGCGCTTCGCGCAAGATGGCGTCCGTATGACGGCCCAGCGACAGCGTGAACGCCACCCCGACGCTCAGTCCGGTCCGCAGCTCCGGCGTCAGCGGGGCAGGTGGCCCTGACCTATTCGCCGCGGCGAGGGCCTCGGCCGCCAGCACCCCGGCGGGAATCGCGAGATCCAGCTCCGCCAAGAGGCCCAGTGCCAGGTCCAGCACCGGAGCGGCCAGGCCCTCCAGGGTCATCCGACAGACGGGGCGGCGCCGGTGCGCCCCTCCGATCGTCCCCTGGAGCAGCGTGAGGGTCAGCTCGGCGCTATCTTTCTGCAGGATCAGGGTGCTGAGATGGCCCTCAAGCCACGCGACGGCGTGCAGCCCGGCCGGCAATTCGTGGTCAAGCCGCGCCAGCGCGGTGGCCTGCGCCAGCACCTCCTCAGCGGTGCCGGGCGGCCAGGGCCTGTCCTCATGGGTCAGTCGCTCCACCCGCCAGACCCGGCCCTGTTCGGCAAGCGCCAGGCCGCGGGCGGCCAGGGTCCCGTCTGTCGTATCGTGCCAAACGATGCGGATGGCCCGTCGCCGACGCCGCGCCACCGTCAGCCCGGTGAGACGCGCCAGGCGTGGCAGCCGTGCGGCGGCGTTAGGAGGGAGTGCCAGCGCGAGTTTCATTAACGCTCCGGTGCGGTCTCCGAGCCGTCGTCTTGCAGGTCGCGGGGACGCAAGAACCGCACCAACTGGCCGCCGCCCGTATCCAGGCGTGACCAGCCGCCGGGCACATTGAACTCCGCCAGCGCGCCGGCTGGGTATCCCGCCCGCAGATGGCCAATCGCCGTCGGGGAGGCAGCGACACCCTTCTTATCCAGCAGCACCGCCAGCTCATGCATGCCGGGATTGTGGCCCACAACCATCACGCTGCGAACCGTCTCCGGCACGCCCCGCACGATGTCGAGCAGTCGCATCGCACCGGCCAAATACAATACTTCCATTGGTTCGATCAGCGGTGCTTCGTCCCAGGGCTCCAGCGCGTCCAGCGTCTCGCGCGTGCGCCGCGCCGGCGAAACCAGGACCAGATCCGGCGCCAGCCCCAAGCGGCGCATCGCCTGCCGCATGGCCGCGGCGGCACGGTGGCCGCGTGGGCTCAGCGCCCGCTCCCGGTCGGGCACCGACGGGTCGTCCCAGGAGGACTTCGCATGCCGCAAAAGCAGGAGCTGGCGCATGAACATGTGTGTTGGACGATCCCCGCGCGGCATCGTATGCCACCGTATATTAGTGCCATGTCCCAGGCGCCCTGTCCCCTGGGATATCCGGAGAGCACTTGTTCAGGCTTGCCCGTGCGCGCAAGTTAGGAGATGAGGGGATTGCTAGTCGGGGTGTCGCACGTAGGACGGATCCGATGATCGAGCGCAGGGCGCTTTTCGCTTCCGTGGGTGCAGTTGCCGCGCACCGTGCGTGGGCCATGGGGTCCGATGTGCCTGGACTTGCCAGCTTGCCAATCCCGGAGTCCCGCGCGATCGCATTTCGGTTAATGCGGCACGGTGATGCGATCGGCACCCATACCCTCGATTTCCATGTCACCGGAGACATGCTGGACGTCGACATCGCCGTGGACGTGCTGTTCACATTCGGGCCTATCCCCCTGGTGCGCTACAACCATCATGCGGTTGAACGATGGCAAGGCGGACGCCTTGCGTCGCTGACCGGCCACACCAATCGCAATGGCACCGATATGTACATGTCGGCCCATCGCGTGGCCGCGGGATTGTGGGTGGAAGGCAGTGGTACGACCCCGTATGTCGCGCCCGAGGATGCGCTGCCGACGACCTACTGGAACGCCCGGATGTTGCGCGGGCCGATGATCGGCACCCAGGATGGCGGTCTGGTGCATCCCAAGGTTACGCCGAAGGGCGTTCAGCCAGTCAAGCTCGTTTCCGGTGCGGAACGCCCTGCCACCTGCTACAGCCTGACCGGCGATCTCGACCTGGATCTGTGGTACGACGCACAGAACAGCTGGATGAGCATGCGCTTCTCGGTCGCTGACGGCTCGACGATCAGCTACGAGCGGCTGTGACCGCCGCGGTGCGAACCTACAGATCGATCCACGACACGTGCCCGCCTTTGCCGCCGCCGGTGTCCAGGAACACCGCGGTCCCGCCCGCCTGGCCGTGGCGGATCCAGGGCCGGCCGTCGGTGCTGCGCCGATCATGGCCACAATAGACAGTGAGTCCGGCTGGAATGCGGTCCACCCAGCGCAGGCTGCGCTCGGGATAGCCATCTGGTTGGGTGCGCCCGGTCGGCTCGCCGTACAGTGCCCGCGCCACCACGTGGTCGGGTCGTCCCAGTTCGATCTGGGGTGAGGGTCGTTCCAGCATGGCGGTGTGGAATCCGCCATGCACGAACAGCGCGTCGCCGTGCCGCAACCACACTGGAGCGCGGGCGATCTCGGTCAGCACGCGGGTTCGCAGCGTCGGGTCGAGCTGGGCTGCCGTCGCCGCTACGATTGCCTCGTGCCGAGCCGGCCGGCCGGCCAACAGTCGTGCCAGCTTGAAGTCATGGTTTCCAAGCAGGAACAATCCGTGCCCCGCGTCGATCAGATTGAACATGGTCCGCAACACCGAGACGCTGTCGTCGCCGTGATCGACCAGATCGCCGAGCTGCACGACGAACCGGTCGGTTGCGGCGGCATAGGCGAACCCATGTGCGTCGCCGTGAACGTCACCAACAACCCGCAATCGTGCGCCAGGTGGGATGGAAAGAGTACCGCTCATGCATCCGCCTCGC
This sequence comes from Acetobacteraceae bacterium, assembly GCA_035486355.1. Lineage (GTDB taxonomy): Bacteria > Pseudomonadota > Alphaproteobacteria > Acetobacterales > Acetobacteraceae > Palsa-883. The sequence continues at coordinate 13,773 of DATHNE010000120.1, read as the reverse complement.
GCGGCGACGCGAACGCCGCGGCAAGGTGCAGATGGTTACGAAAGCATAGCAGTGTGGGTGGGACGGATGCGGTCAGGTGCGACATGGATCTGCATGATGAGGCGTATTTACCGGGTTTTAACCTGTCTGATGTCAAGAGGGGCGCGATGTAATCCGCGACCGCCTCATTCCAATGACCCTCTGTGTGTGGCAAAGCCCGGCGTGCCGCAGCCCGCGCCACCTGGTGCCGAACCATCGCGTCGGGAGCTTGGTGTGGTGGACGCTCACGCTGCAGCTCCCGAGACGGATCAGACTCTGGCGGCAGGCGCGACGTACACGGTGCGCCGCCGAGGCGGCGCCAGGCGACGGCTCGCCTTGTGGCCCGTGCCACCGGCCGAGCAGATCACGGTGCCTTGTCACCCGCTTCGCTTATCCGCCCAACGAGGACGCCGCCTGCTGGTTGGCGCGCGATATCATGCGATTGGTCCGTCGACAGGTGCCCGCAACGCGGTTGGCGACCGCCGGGTCGCATCCAACCGTCCGCGTCAAGGCACTCGCCGACGGCCACGTGACTGTTGCCACTGATGTCAGCGACGCCAAGCTGCGCCTGGTATGCGCGCTCGTACTGCCGCCGCGACGGTGGCCTTGCCGCGCGATCACAAGTTGTGGCGCGCGCAGCGGCGCAGGCATCGCCTATGCGCGCGCATTTCTCTTCAGGCGGCCTGCAAACCTCGTTGCGCGACGCCATGAGGCCGCAGCACACCGCGGTTCACACGCACGCCGTCACACAGTCGTTGCGAGACGCGGCGCAACAACGTGACCTCGCGGACCACGCGCGCCTATCGCCCGAAGCCCCGCAGCACGGCCAACCCCTGTTCCAGGTCGGCAATCAGGTCCTTCACATCCTCCAATCCGATATGCAGGCGGACCAGCGGCCCTTCGAACACATGGCTGGCAGTGCGTGTCACGAAGCCGGTGGTTGGCAGCGCGAGACTCTCGTACCCACCCCAGGAGGCACCGATGCCGAACAGGGCAAGCGCCTCGACGAACGCGTGGGTGCTCTCGACTGACGTGCTCGGCTGGAACTCCACGCCGAACAGCGAACAGGCTCCGGTAAAGTCTCGCTTCCAGATCTCATGGCCCGGCGCGCCGGGGAGGGCAGGGTGCAGCACGCGCGCGACTTCGGACCGTGTCTGCAACCATTGCGCCACCTCGATCGCCGATTGTTCCTGCTGTGCCAGCCGCACGCCCATGGTGCGCAGCCCGCGCAGCGTCAGCCAGCAGTCGTCCGGGCTGGCATACTGTCCCAGGCTACGCGACCCGGCGATCAGGGTCTGCCAGTCCGCCTCGGAATTCACCGTGATACTGCCGATCAGGATGTCCGAGTGCCCCGCCGGATACTTCGTCGCCGCCTGGATCGACACGTCGACGCCATGCTTGAACGGCTGGAAGTGATGGATGCCCCAGGTGTTGTCCATCATGACCTTGATTTTCCCTGGGGCCTCCGCCGCGTGGGCCACCCTGGCCAGCGATGGCACATCCTGCACTTCGAATGTGTGGCTGCCCGGGCTTTCGGTGTACACAACCGCGGTGTTCGGTCGCATCAGCTTTGCCAGACCCGGCCCATCGATCACCGGATTGTAGAACGTCGTCTCAACACCGAACCGTGTCAGCATGCCCTCGGCGAAGGCGCGCGCCGGCCCGTACACACTGTCCGGCATCAGCATATGATCGCCGGCCTTCAGAAACGCCAGCAATGGCGTCGTCACCGCGGCAAGGCCGGTGCTCACGATGGTGCAATGGGTGCCGCCCTCGATCTCGGCGATCACATCCTCCAGCGCCCAATGCGTTGCACTGCCGGCGGTCCCATACGACATCACGCGCTGGCCGCGCATCCCGGCAATCCGCTTGCGCTCGACCACCGTCGGATACAGCACCGTGGACCCACGCAGCAGCGGCGGATTGACGAAACCGTGCTGTGTCTTATCCGCCCGCCCGAGATGCGACAGCTTGGTCCGCAACCCCAGTTGCGTGACGTCCTTGGCCATCGTCAGTTCGTCTCCACCGGCGTGTCCCCGCGACCGCCCCATTCCGTCCACGATCCGTCATACACCGCGCCTTCCGGCAGCCCGGCGAGCCGTGCCCCGAGTGTCACGATGCACGCCGTCACCCCCGACCCGCAGCTCGTCACCAGCGGGCGCGATCCGTCCGCCCCCGCCGCCGCGAAGCGCGCGCGCAAGGCGTCTGGGTCCCTGAACGTTCCGTCCGCGTTCAATAGGTCGGTGTACGGCAGGCTGGCCGATCGCGGGATGTGCCCGCTGCGCATGCCGGCGCGCGGCTCCGGCGTCGCTCCGGTGAAGCGTCCCGCTGCGCGCGCGTCCAGCACCAGCTCCGCCTGCGTCTTCACATTGCCGAGCACATCGCCGACGCCACGCAGCCGCATCGGCCGATAATCCGGCCGAAACGTCGTTGCCGGCGGGGCAGGGGGCTCGCCACTTTCCACCTTGCGCCCCTCACGTTGCCATTTCGGCAACCCACCATCCAGCACCGCGGCCGCGTCATGTCCGAACAGCCCCATCAGCCACCACCCACGCGCCGCGGACGCCAGACCCTTCTGATCGTAGAAGACGATGCGCGACGCATTGCTGACGCCCAGCATCGCCATCAGCTTCGCAAACCGTCCCGGCGTCGGCACCATATGCGGCAGGTCCGTATCCGGATCGGCGATCAGGTCAATATCGAAATAGTGTGCGCTCGGAACATGCGCGGCAAGAAACGCAGCATGTCCATCCTTCGGTTCATTCGGCAGATACTTGGTGGCATCGAACACCACCAGATCCGGCTTGCCGAGTTCCCCGGCCAGCCATTCCGTTGTCACCAGTGCCCGCATGGTTCCCCCATCTTCACTCACCTCTCCCGCTGCGCGGGAGAGCTGTACGTTCGATCTATGATCCATCCACCGGCGCGATGATAATCCGCCGGTTCTGTTTGCCCTTGTTCTCGATCTTCAGCACCACGATGCGGCCGATTTCGCCCGTGCGTGCGACGTGCGTGCCGCCGCACGGCTGTAAATCCACCGGAACCTCACCGTCACCAATCCGCACCAGCCGCAGCCGTCCGGTGCCGCGCGGTGGCTGTACCGACATGGTTCGCACCAGCCCGGGGTTCCTATCCAGCACCGCCTCATCCACCCATTCCAACTGCACCGGGTGATCAGCGGCGACGATCGCGTTCAGCCCAGCCTCGATTTCCTCCTTCGGCGGCGGGTTCGGCAGGTCGAAGTCCAGCCGCGACTTGTCCGCCCCCACCGCACCACCGGTCACCGCCGCACCTTTGATCAGGCTGCACAGCAGATGCATCGCCGTGTGCATCCGCATCAGCCGGTGCCGTCGCGCCCAGTCGATCGTGCCATCCACGGTCGCTCCAACCGGTGGCACCACGGCGCCCGCCGCAGGTACGTGCAAGATGGTCGTGCCATCGCCCTTGATCGTCTCAGCGACCGCCATCTCCCCGCCATCCCAGCGCAGCACGCCCACATCGCCTGGCTGCCCACCGCCGCGCGCGTAGAACACGGTGCGGTCGAGCACGACACCCTCCGGCCCGCTCGCCAGCACCTGCGCCTGCATCCCGCGCAACTGCGCGTCGTCCTCATAGAGCCGTTCCGTCATGGTCCCCATTCCCGCCGCAACTTGTCTCGCTGCGCCGCCAGCCACAGCAGCGCGAGCATCGTCAGCACGTGTGGCATCCGCCCGCCAACCGCTGCCGCAATCGCCTCGTCCACTGGCCAGACGCGCACCCGGATATCCTCGTTCTCGCCCACCAGTCCGGCGTGGCCGGCGATCCCGTCCTGACCGGTGGCCGGCACGCGCACCCGGCCGATGAACAGCCCGCAGACCTCATCGCACCCACCCGGCAGCAGCATGATTTCGCTGATCGGCTGCACCAGATCCGGCACCAGGCCGGTCTCCTCTGCTGTCTCGCGCCGCGCCGTCATCTCGGCGCTCTCCGGGCGTTCCGCCAATCCGGCCGGAATTTCGACCAGCACCGGCGGCAACCCTGCCGCCAGCGCGGGCAGACGGAATTGATCGATCAGCACCACCGCATCCGCGATCGGGTCATACGGCAGCAGTGCCGCCGCCCGGCCGCGCCGCCACAGTTCCCAGGTGCGTTCCCCCGACATCGCGCCATCGAAACGGCGATGGCGGAACTGGACCTTGTCCAACGGGAACCGGCCGTCCCAGACGCGTTGGTCGGACTCGATCGTCACATCCGGGTAGGCCGGTAGGTCGGAGAGGCGGGTGGCAGGCATGGCACTCGGCGCAGATTGCGGCCCTAGCATACCGCCGCAGGACGGGGGCGCCCAGTGTGCGTTGCAGCGCGTCCGCCTTCGCCCGCCCGGCCCGCGCTTTATGCGCGGGCAGTCTGCCCCATCAACTGCCGCAACCGTGCGGCGCCGGCGGGCCCCTTCATCGCGTCCCGCCAGTTCGTCTCGGTCACTCGCTGATGCGCCGCCACCGCCTCGTCGGCGCCGGTAATCATCGCCACCCCGGTATGTGCGCTCGGGGGTGCATCCGGCCGGAACGGGTTGATCGCCAGGCTGACGCGGTCGCGCGCGCGCAGGATCTTGAAGGCGGAAGTCGGTTCAGCACCCGTGAGAAGGCCGAACTGAAGCCCCATCGGCTCCGTTTCCATCAGCGTGGCGATGTTCTCGATCTCAGCCTCGGCAACGTGCCGGCACCGGCGGCGAAGGCGGTCGGACAACGTCATGCCCCCAGCCACGCCCTGTTCCAGCAACCGCTGCACCGCGCCGATCGAAATGATCGCAATGATCCCAGGCCGCCGAAGCCCGTACATCCGCTTGCGTGCAGTCAGGATGCCCAGCACCTGCTCGGTCATGCTGCGCATGACCTGGCGCTCGGTGCCGCTCTGCTCCGCTGCCTCGTCGAATGCCTCGGCCAGCGTGGCGTCATAGGCATCGGACGTCGTCAGGTAACAAATTGGCCCATGCAACTGCAGGATCTGATCCGCTGTCTCTTCCAGTTGGCGCAGACGCTCGTAGTAGCCGACCGGGCGGTTGTAGTACTCAACGCCGATACCCAGCAGCGACAGAGGCGAGATCTTCAGCAGCTCGGCCAATCGCTTGATCGTATCGAGCTTGATGACCTCGCCCTTCTCGTAGCGATACAGCGCGGCACGAGAGACCCCGAGCCGCGCGGCGATCTCCTCCGCACGCAGCCCAGACTCCAGCCGGTACGCCCGGAGCTGCTGGCCAATTTCGGTAAAACGCATGGACATGAAAACACCCTCGCCCCGCCGACCGCCCAAAAGCGTCTCAGAATCGGCGACGGTCTGATATACTAAGGATAGTTTCCCCGAAATCTCAACACAGATCATCCGCAGCGACAGATCGTGGCACTTCCCACCGATTTCTTACGCTTTGTCGCGGATCGCATGCGATCCCAGCCCCTCAATCGCCAGAATGAGAGCCGAATGATCCAGCTCCGCGCCGCCATGCGCTGCGCAGGACGAGAACATTTGCTGTGCAATCGCGGTATTCGGCAGCGAGAGCCCCAGCTCCCGCGCCGCCGACAGTGCCAGATTCAGGTCCTTCTGGTGCAGCTTGATGCGGAACCCCGGATTGAACGTGCCCTTGATCATCCGCTCGGCATGCACTTCAAGAATGCGCGACGACGCGAAGCCGCCCATCAGGGCCTGCCGCACCTTCGCCGGATCTGCGCCAGCTTTTGATGCAAACACAAGGGCTTCCGCACAAGCTTGAATATTCAGCGCGACGATGATCTGGTTCGCCACCTTGCAGGTCTGCCCGGCCCCGTTCTCCGACCCGACATGGGTGATGTTCTTGCCCATCAGGTCGAACAGTGGCTTGGCCCGCGCAAAGGCCGCATCCGGCCCACCCACCATGATGGTCAGCGTCGCCTGCTTAGCGCCGACTTCGCCCCCCGACACCGGCGCGTCCAGATAGTCGCAACCGAGATCATTGATCTTCTTGGCAAACGCCTTGGTCGCGATCGGGCTGATCGAGGACATATCGATCACCAGCGTGCCGGGCTTCAGCCCCTCGGCGACGCCACCCGGCGCGAACAGCACGTTCTCCACGTCCGGCGTGTCCGGCACCATGATGATGACGACCTCGGACTTGCCGGCCACCGTCTTGCCGTCTGCCACCACCTCGGCCGCGGCGCGGATCTCGTCGGCCAGGCTGGCGCGGTCGTACACGATCAGGCTGTGCTGCGCCGCCTTCAGGTTGAGCGCCATGGGGCGCCCCATAATACCGAGCCCGACGAAACCGATATTCATTGTCTCTCTCCTGACCAACGGTTGCACCCCTCGCGCGCCGCGCGCGAGGTCGGAGCGCACCGCGCTCCGGGTGAGGGTGGGGCCTAGACCCCGAATGTCTTCCGCCAGCTCAGCCCGGCGATGGTGTCTCCCGCGGGTCGATACTCGAGCCCGACCCAGCCCGCATACCCCAGCTCGTCCATCCGCCGGAATACGAAGGGCCAGCCGATCTCGCCGGTGCCCGGCTCGTTGCGGGCAGGCACGTCGGCGATCTGCATATGCACGATCACCTTCAGATGCTTTTCCATCCGCTTGGTGACGTCACCCTCGGTGGTCTGGCAGTGATAGACGTCGAACTGCAGCCCGACCTTGTCGAGGCCGATCGCCTCGGCGATCGCGGCGCCCTGCGCCTCGGTGTTCAGATAGTAGCCCGGCATGTCGCGGTGGTTGATCGGCTCGATCGCCAGTTTCACGCCCGCCGCGAGCCCCTGCTCGCCGGCCCAGGCCAGGTTGGCGGCATAGGTTGCCGCCGCAGTCACCGGTGACACATCGGCCGGCACGATGCCCGCCATGCAGTGCACCAGCTTGCATCCCAGCGCGGTGGCATAGTCGAGGGCCAGCTTCACACTGTCGCGGAACTGGGTCTGCCGGCCGGGCAGAGCGGCCAGCCCGCGCTCGCCCTTCGCCCAATCCCCAGGCGGCATGTTGAACAGCGCCTGGGTCAGCCCATTCCCAGACAGCCGTTGCTTCAGCTCGGCCGCAGGGTACTCGTAGGGGAAGAGGAACTCCACGCCGGTGAATCCGGCCTTGGCCGCGGCGTCGAAGCGGTCGAGGAAAGGGTGCTCGCTGAACATCATCGACAGATTGGCGGCGAAGCGTGGCACGATTGACCTCCCCGGAAGCGGAGGCGGAAGCTACAAGCCGTCCGGGTGCTTGACCAGCCGCCGCGGAGGGTCAGGGGAAGGGCAGGATCACGCGGCGTGAGTGGGGGCAGCATGATTGCCGAACGGGTGTTGATGGGCCTGCTGCTGGGCGGCATCGGCATCGGCTGTGTGCTGGTGTTGTACCCGTTCTTCTCCTCACTGCTGTGGGCCGGCATCCTCGCCTTCACCACCTGGCCCGTCTTCGAGTGGCTGCAGCAGCGATTGCATCTGCAGCGGGTGGCCGCCGCCGGGCTGATGGTGGCGCTGACGGCGGTGATGGTCGTTGTGCCACTGATCATCGCCACACCCAGCGCCGATGACGCCGGACATTTGCGCGATACCATTGAAATCGCACTGCGTGGCGGGTTGCCACTGGCCCCGGACTGGCTTGCCGAAGTCCCCTTGGTCGGCCCGACATTCAGCGAGATCTGGGACAGTTGGGCCGCCGACATCTCCGAGATGCTACAGGCGCTGAAACCCTATCTCGGCATCCTGCTGGAGGGCGGATTTGGCCTCTTGCTGGGCGTCGCGCGCGGCGTGCTGTTGTTCGTGCTGGCGCTGTTCGTTGCCTTCTTCTTCTACATCTATGGCGAGCCGATTGCCGCGCGCCTGACCGAGCTGCTGCGCCGTATTGCCGGCGCGCGGGCGGACCGCCTGATCGCGGTCACCGGTGCCACCGTGCGAGGGGTCGTCTATGGCATCCTGGGTACCGCGGTGGTCCAGGGTGTGCTGACCGCGTTCGGCCTTTGGGTGTCCGGCGTGCCGCGGCCCGTGCTGCTGGGGGCCGTGGCGGGGTTCCTCGCCGTACTGCCGATCGGCGCGCCGCTGGTGTGGATCCCCGCCGCGCTGTGGCTGATGAGCGCCGGGCATCTGGGCTGGGGCATCTTCCTGGGCATCTATGGCGTGGTGGCCGTGTCCGGCGCCGACAGCCTGATCCGCCCGTGGTTCATCGCCCGCGGTGCGGACCTGCCGTTCGTGCTGACCGTGCTGGGTGTGTTGGGAGGTGCGTTGGCGTTCGGACTACTGGGGATTTTTCTCGGTCCAGTGCTGCTCGGCGTGGCCTATACCTTCGTGAATGAATGGGTGACGGTGAACGCCGACGAAACCGCGCAACGAGGCCCGCATGTCTGAACCCGTCGAGCTGCTGACCGCGCAATTCCTTGCATGGATCGCCGCGCGTCCACGCTGCTACGCAGACGTGATGGACGCCTGGCACACCTCCTGCCCGCGCCTGCCGGTGTGGGAGGCGGCGATTGAACAGGGCCTTGTTCAGATCGACTATCAACCGCGCACAACGATGGCGGATTGCCCGGTCGTGTTGACCGAGGCGGGTCACGTTGCGCGCTCGCTGGCACCCGCGTAATCGCGCGTCACCCGGTGCGCGCCGGCATGCCGGCCACCACGGCTCCACCCCCAATAAGCAGGGCAGCCAGCGCGGGTGGGGCACTCGCGGGCGCCTCGCCATCCAGCACCAGCAGCAATGTCGACGACAACGGCGCCAGACAAGACAGTGCGCCAAGCACCTGCAGCTGCCCGTGCTCGGTTGCGTGATCCCAGGCCATGAAGGCGAGCCCCGTCGGTCCGATGCCCAGCAGGATGATGGCGATTCATTCCGCCCACGCAGGCATGATCCACGGCTCCAGCGCGACATGACACAACAAGCCCGCAGTCGCGACCGCTCCGCACACGCCCACCAGCAGGGTACTCGGAACGCAAGCGAAACGCCGATTCAACGTCGAATATCCGGCCCACACCACGGCGCCCGCCGTCGCCGCAACATAGCTGAGCCACGCCATATTGGTCCCTATATCAAAACGATTTCCGCGAGCCAGCAGGATTGCGGTGCCGGCTAGCCCCAGCACCGCGCGCCCTCGCGCGGCCAGCACCACCAACCCCACTGCGAACGCCACGGCGAAGCACAGGCTCAGCTTTTCGAACGGTGGCAACGCCCCCGGCACGTACGCTCAACTGTGCCAAGGTCGACCACAACGCGATGGAAACTGTGCCAACTGCCGTGGCCGATTTGCTTGACACCATTCCGCTAAAAGGCGCATGCTGCAAGGATCGTCAACTGCCATAGGAGGGTGCGTCAGAAGCATGACTCCACCGGGCATAGACCGAGTTGCCGATCCGCGTGGCACCGGCGACGTATCATCAAGCCCACGCCTATATCAGGGCTTTTGCCCTGAGCGCGAAGCCGTGCTTCGCAAACAGACCCCCGCTTAACGCCAGGCGCGTGCGGGGGTCATTGCGTTTCACGCCTCGCATCTCCTTCGCGGCTCCCAAGCTTGCACCTTGAGCGGCACGGCGGCAGGTTGTGCGCGCACAACGGGAGGGGGCTATGACCAAGGTGGCGGTTCTGGATGACTGGCAGGGCGTGGCCAAGGGCAGCGCCGACTGGTCGAAGCTGCAAGCACGCGCGGATGTGGTCTTCTTCGCGGAAGCCTTTGCCGATGAGGCCGATGCCGCCACGCAGCTCGCCAATTTCGAGATCGTGCTGTCGATGCGTGAGCGCACGCCGCTGCCCGCCAGCCTGATTAATCGGCTACCGAAATTGAAAATGCTGGGCATGACCGGCGCACGCAATGCCTCGCTCGACACCCCGGCCTGCACCGCGCGCGGCGTGGTGGTGTGCAACACGCAGGCGGGACCGCACAGCACCAATGACGCGGCCACCGCGGAGCTGGCGCTGGGTCTGATGATCAGTGCCGCGCGCGGCATGGCAGTCGGCGATGCCAATCTCCGCGCCGGAAAATTCCAGATGGGTGTGCCGGTGGGGATTGGCTTGGCCGGCAAGACGCTGGGGCTGATCGGGCTGGGCCGGCTCGGCGGCTACATGGCCCGCTACGGCAATGCGCTGGGAATGAACGTGATCGGCTGGAGCCAGAACCTCACCGCCGAGAAGGCGCAGGCCGCGGGTGCAACGATCGTCAGCAAGGAGGAGCTGCTGTCCACCGCCGATGTGGCCAGCATTCACCTGGTGCTGTCGCCACGTTCACGCGGACTGATCGGCGCGGCGGACATCGCCCGCATGAAACCGGGCGCGATCCTGGTGAACACGTCGCGTGGCCCGATCGTCGATGAGGCCGCCCTGCTGGCAGCGGTGCGCGCCGGCAAGATCGTCGCGGCCCTCGATGTGTTCGACCGCGAACCGCTGCCCTCCAATCATCCGCTGCGCGGCGCGCGGAACACGGTGTTGACCCCGCATCTCGGCTATTGCGTGCAGGAGACCTGGGCGCAGTTCTACCCGCAGATGGTTGAGAACGCCCTGGCATTCCTGGATGGTAAGCCGGTGCGGGTGACCAATCCGGAAGTGCTGGGCAAGGCAGCCTAGCACGCGTGCGTCCGGTATGACGTGAAGGCGCGCGCGCCAGCGGGTTCGCAGGCCGGTTCAACCCGTCGTCTGAGACGGCGGTATCCGCGCTTCTACATCGGCCAAGTATTGCGCCGCGTCCGCCCGCGTCTGGATCGCCTGCACGCGGGCCAGCTCCAGCTGTTTCTGCGCGTCCGACATGCCAGCTGTCACCTGGTGCAGCGCGACGTGCAGGAAGCCGGGCAGGTTGCCGTGATCGGCGCTGTCGGTGGGCGCAGCTGTGCTCTGCGCGACCGCCGCGCTGGCCGGCGGCGCCGGATCGGGCAGGGCCAGCGGTGCATCCTCGCGCGCTGTGTCGAGCGATAGGAGCGGCATCACATCATTCGCCGCCGCGTCGCGCGCAGTCAGCGGCGGCAGGCCGAACACTTTCTCGACCGTTGCCGGGATCGAGCTATGGTCATACACGCGGTGATCAATGGTGCCGGCTGGAATCAGTGGCGAAACGATCACCGCCGGCACGCGGATGCCCAGTCGGTCGAAGGTGAAACCGTATTTGTTCTGTCCCTCAAGCTGCGGCGTATCACCGGGCGGTGTCGTCGCGGGCGGCGCGACGTGGTCGTAGAAGCCGCCATGTTCGTCCCAGGTGACGATCAGCAGGCTGGTGTTCCAATGCGGCGAGTTGCGGATCGCTTCATAGGTCGCCTTGATCAGCGCCTCGCCCTGCGTCACGCCGTCCAGCGGGTGCTGTGAATTGCCGCCCTGGAACGTGCTCAGTACGACATCGCCGTAGTTGGGCTCGATCCAGGTCAACATCCATGGATATTCTGCTCCCGATACGGTCGCGGCGAATTGGGCGTATGGCTTGATCTCGCTCAACGAGATGCCCTTCAGGGCCGCCGTCATCGGCAAATTGTCACCGGCGAAGATCTGCCAGCCGGAGGCGGATTTCTGGCGCAGCGCATCGAAGATCGAGCCATGCTGGAAGGCGAAGCCGTCAATCGTTTCCCAGGTGATGATCTCGGCGGAGGAAGGGCTGTGGTCCAGGCCGCCGGACGACGCAGCGCAGGCGAACATCCGGTTGGGCCAGGTCGGACCCGGAATGGATGCGTGCCAGTGGTCGCATACCGCGAAGGACCGCGCCAGCGCGTTCAGCACCGGCAACTGCGCGGGGGTGAAGCAGCGCATGATGGCGCCGAAATCGTCCTTGGCGTTGCCTTCGCTTGCGGTGGGCGAGACGGCATAATCGCTGACGAAGCCGCTGTTATTGACCGGGGGATACGGTCCGCCTGACGGATATTGCACCCCAGCACCGCAGAGCTGCTGCACCACATCGACGAACTCATGGCCGGGATCGACCGGCATTGGGTCGCTGGCCGGCGTGGCGGCGGGATAGCGCGTGCCCTGATAGGTGTTCGATGCGCCGGCTTGCGGCCCTGCCACTGTCGTCGGCTGGTCGCTGGCGGCGTCTCGACCGGTAATGCCGGAAAATCCCAGCATGTGATCGAATGACCGATTTTCCAGCATGAGCACGAAGATGTTGGTGATGGTCGCCGCCATGAGGACTCCTTTCGGCGTTGTCGCGCCGCGGCCGTATCATGCATCACGCGGCGATCTTCGCCAGCTGGTTATCGCCGACCGCACGGCGCACCTGGAGGTGTGCCGATCTTGCAACAAAAGCACGTTTGGCTGACGATAGAATAACGCGATGTTCCCGGATGTGATCCCGCTCACATACGCTGGCGCGACATCTTCGGAATGTCATGATGCGCCGACACAGACTGCGATAGCACGCCCCTCCCATCGCAAGGGAGGATCCGTCATGGCGCGTGCATCACATCATCGCAAAAGCAAGGCTCCGCCGCAGTCCGATCCAGTCGACAACACCGGCCCCACCGTGCTTGACCAGCCGGTGTTCTCGCAGCCGCAGCCAACGCCGGATCCGACAAAGTTCGAGGTGAAACATCCGTCCGACAATCCCGCCTACAAGCAGATCGATGAACTGAATCGCGAGCATAAGCTCGCCGCCATCCCGTTCCCGGCGCCGCGCGGGCTGCCCGAACCGCAGCTGACGCTGGCGGCGATCCTCGGCAGCCAAGGCGCGGCCGCGGTGCGGAAGATCACGCAAGCGGGACGATTGGTGTTCCATGCCACCGGTGATACCGGCAACACGCGCGGGCCGGAGAGCCAGAACCTTGTCGCCGACAAGATGGTGAGCGACTTCGAGGGCGAAGATCCGGCACAGAGCCCCAGCTTCTGCTTCCATCTCGGAGACGTGATCTACAGTTTCGGCGAGGCGGAATACTACTACGACCAGTTCTACGAGCCATATCGCGATTATCCCGCCCCGATCGTCGCGCTGGCCGGCAATCACGACGGTATGGTCGTACCCGGAACGAATGCCAGCACGCTGGCGGCCTTCCTGGAGAATTTCTGCGCCACCGAGTTCGAGGTGACGCCGGAAGCCGGCGGCCTGTCGCGCACCGCGCAGATCCAGCCCGGTGTGTTCTTCACCTTCGACGCACCGTTCGCGCGTATTCTGTCGCTGTACAGCAACGTGCTGGAAGACCCCGGCGTCATCGCCGATGCCACCATCGGCAGTTCCCAGCTCGATTACCTGAAGGCAGCGTTGGGCCGGGTGAAATCGGATGGTTTCAAGGGCGCACTGATCATCGCGCATCATCATCCCGCCTATACCGCCGGCAGCAAGCACGGCTGGAGCGAGCGATTGCTGTCGCAGATCGACGACGTGTGCAACACTGCGGGAATATGGCCGCATGCCGTGCTGTCGGGCCATGCGCACAACTACCAGCGATTCACGCGCCATCACGGACAGACGCAGATCCCCTATATCATCTGCGGCAACGGCGGGCACGGGCTGGCGAAGCTGAGCCGCAAAGGGGCAGGGGCGTTGCGCACGCCGCAAAAACTGCAGACCACAGGCCACGCCGACAAGGTCACGTTGGAGAATTACGACGACCAGGACTATGGCTATCTGCGCATCATCGTGACTGCGGCACAGCTCCGCATCGAATACCATCCGGCGAGTGATGGGGATGCCGCGAAGACTCCCGATGACTCTGTCACCGTCGATCTCGCCACGCGCAAGCTAACCGTATTCGCGGGCTAAGCAGATTCCGGCTGGTTGACCAACGGTTGAGGGTTTGATTCTGTGTCGGCACCCGATTCGCAGGTGCAGACATGAGCGGGAAGTCACCGCTTTTGGCCACCGAAGCGCAACAGAGGGCCCTGAGAGTTCTGGCC
>DATHNE010000119.1:0-2341 GCA_035486355.1 Acetobacteraceae bacterium | reverse complement strand
TTTCTCTGAGGTGCGGTGCGCCCCCTCCCCTTGCCAGCCGCCCGCTTCGAAAGCTTGAGACCTCATGTCCGTTTCCAGCCCGGGCAACCGGGTGAAGGGAAGCAAGACCAGGGCTCTGCCCTGGACCCGCCAAGGGCCGAGCCCTTGGAACCAGCGATGGCTGTGACATCACTACTCCGCTCCCTTTGCCCGATGACCTGGTTACCGCCCTGAGGGGGTGACCCGTCTCACCATGTGCATGAGCGAGGGTCGCGCCGGATGGGCTGGCGTGGAGCCTCAGGCACAGGAGGACGGGTCATGGAACAGTCTACACGATTTATCGGCATGGATGTTCACAAGGCGACCATCGTCGTCGCCATCACGGCCACGGGGGAGGTTGGCAAGGCCACCGCCTATGGCACCGTCCCCAATACCACCGCGGCGCTGGAGAAGCTGGTGGCGCGGCTGCGCCAGGCCGGCAGCGGGCCCATGAAGTTCTGCTACGAAGCCGGCCCTTGCGGCTATGGCATCCACCGCACCCTCACCCGGCTGGGGGAGGATTGCATGGTCGTCGCCCCCTCGATGATCCCACGCAAAAGCGGCGAGCGGCAGAAGAACGACAAACGCGACGCCGCCAGCCTGGCGGTGCTGCACCGAGGCGGACTGCTGACCGCAGTCTGGGTGCCGGACGCGGCACACGAGGCGATGCGCGATCTGATCCGCGCCCGGCAAGCGGCCGTGCGCGCGGTGCGCGCCGCACGCCAGCAATTGAGTGCATTTCTGCTGCGTCACGAGCGGATCTATCGCGATGGCCGGACGGCTTGGACGAAGGCGCATCGCGGGTGGTTGGCCGACCAGAGCTTCGCTCACCCAGCGCAGCAAATCGTGCTGGAGGAAAGTATCGAAGCGGTGCGGCTGGGCGAACAGCGGCAAAGCCGCGTTGAGGGACATCTGCGTGCGCAGATCCCGACTTGGTCACTGTTCCCTCTGGTGCAGAACCTGTGTGCGCTCCGCGGCTTGGACATGATCGGCGGCGCCGGCGTGGCGGCAGCGATCGGCGATCCCTCGCGCTTTGCCTCAGCACCCGACTTCATGGCCTATCTCGGCATGGTGCCATCCGAACATTCCACCGGTCCGAAGCGCCGCATCGGCGCCATTACCAAAGCCGGCGACGTTCACGCCCGCACCCTCCTGATCGAAGCCGCACACGCCTACCGCTTTCCCGCTCGCGTCGCTCGGCACAAGCTGGCTGCCATCGACGACGCGCCGGAAGCGGTGCGCGCCATTGCCTGGAAGGCGCAGACCCGGTTGTGCCAGCGCTATCGGCACATGATGGCAAAGGGCAAGCCGAGGCAGGTCGTGGTCACCGCGATCGCACGCGAACTGGCAGGATTCGTCTGGTCCATTGCCTGCGTCACGTCAGATCCGCCGATCAAGAACTCTGCCGTAACGACTGCATCGGATGAGGTCTGCCCAATTGCTGCAGTCGACCGTGCGCCGCATCGCCAGCCACCGAAGGGTACGGTGCGGCGCGTAGGACGACCTCCGACAAGTCAATGCCGCGCCGGCCGAGGGCAGCCTGACGGGATGATCGCGCACCATCATTCCGCCGACTGACCGAACAGCCGGATCACCATCCGGCATGCACGGCGGAGAGCGGAACCGGTCAGGGCAATCCTCGATGAAGACGCTCGGAACTCGACTTCCGACTTGAGACAGAGGCCAGGCCCGCGACGCACCATGGTCTTGCGGTAACCAACCCGCGTATCACAGCATGATCAACCGTCGCTCAGTGCCCGCCCTCCACCGTGCATGCCTGCATCTCATCCATCACCCGGAACAGAAAAAACCGGATGAAATTTTGCGTCCGGAACCCTTGAAAACGGACATGACAGCGTCTTCAACCTATTGATTTGGCCCTCCGTCTGCCCATTGGTCCAGGATTCCAGGACGGCATTGCGAACAGCCTTGATATCTTGCCGTAATGTCTTCACAAAGCGCCGCATGCCATAAATGTCGCACTTGCGCGCGTCATTCAGCCAGATGTCCAGCCTCTCCGCCGTTCCGCCACGCAGCAGGCCTCGGAAACGCATCGCCAGATGGCGCATGGTGGTGAACTCCGCCGACGTTGCCTTGAGCGCCTCGACGTTGGCGACCTGCCGAGCGGTCATCTGGCCACGCGGTTTCACGCATAACGCCGCCGCGGTCAGCGGCGAGATCTGACGGCCGGTCATCGCATCCAGCGTTCGCACGCGTGGGGCTGCGGGGGCTTCCTGGTCCGAAGGAGACTGGTCATCCCGGTCACCCGACGATGCGGAGCTGCGCCACGGAGCCAGGAAGCGTGCCAGGTGACTGTAGGAGC
>DATHNE010000118.1:0-19755 GCA_035486355.1 Acetobacteraceae bacterium | reverse complement strand
GTCCGCTATCGCCGAACGAGCCTCAACCATCGGTTGTTCACCCGCAGGGTGAGCGATGACAACCGGTTCCTGTGTGTCCATGCCAACAGATTCCGCCGATTCGGGGAGGCCAGGCAATTACCCAACTGCCGGATTTAGGATCAAGCGTCACGTGGTCGACCTGGCTTGGCCGGCGGTCGGCTCGGGGGCCTGGCTGTCCGCCACGCCGTCCTTGGGCACCTGGAAGCCGCTGGCCACACGGCTTGGCGCGGATGTGGTGGCGCGGAAGGGGAACGGTCCATTGACCGCGCCGATCGTCATTGTTCCGGCTCCATCGCCCGCGTTCTTCCCGCCCACCGGCAGATCTTGCCGGTGGGTCCGGCGTCGGGGCCGTGGTGCGGGCGCGGAACGCTGCACGTTTCGCCCTGACACGGCCTTTGCCGATCCCGCAGCAGGCGGCACGCAAATGCTTAGCGGTTTCTCCTCACACTCCACCGATCATGAAGCGTCTCTTCCTGCTCGCGCTGACCGTCCTGCTGCTGGGCGCCGCGATCGCGGCGGTCGCGCAGGCGCGCATCAAGGATATCGCCGACCTGGAGGGCGTGCGCGACAACCAGTTGGTCGGCTACGTCTTGGTGGTCGGCCTGAACGGCACCGGCGAGAAGCTCGACAATGCGGTATTCAACTGCGACGCGCTGGTTGACATGCAGGAGCGCCCGGGCGTCAACACCCGCGACCAGATCACCAAGCTCGAGATCAAGAACATCGCCGCGGTGATGGTAACCGGGGAGCTGCCCCCGTCTCCCGCGGCGGCAGCCGGATCGATGTCGCGGTGTCGGCGCTGGGCGATGCGTCAAACCTGACCGGCGGCACGCTGCTGGTGACGTCCCTGCTGGCCGCGGATGGCGAGGTCTACGCCGTCGTCCAGGGCGCGCCGGCCACCGGCGCCATCGCCGCGCGCGGTGCCGCCGGCGCCGTCACCCACGGCTTCTCGGCGGTCCGCTTCGCGTCACCCCGGCAGCCGCAACAATACATCGGCATTCCCATGCGCGATCTTCGCGCGATCCGGCGGTGACACCGGCAGCGTATCCAGAAACGCCCGCGCCCGCGCGTTCG
This sequence comes from Acetobacteraceae bacterium, assembly GCA_035486355.1. Lineage (GTDB taxonomy): Bacteria > Pseudomonadota > Alphaproteobacteria > Acetobacterales > Acetobacteraceae > Palsa-883. The sequence goes on along the minus strand of DATHNE010000118.1, from coordinate 18,660 downwards.
ACGCGAACGGGTAATCCACCGAGAACATGATCCGGTCCACGCCGAACGTCATCAGCGCCGCCATGAACGGCACCATGGTGAAGAAGCCGCTGGTGGTGATCCACACCTGATCGACGATCGTCTGTCGTACCGACCGCCTCAGCAACGATTTCGCCTGTATAGTCGTTGTTTCATCGATCCGGTCCAGCATGAACGGCAAGGCCTCACCCATGTGGCCGACGACGATCTTCAACCCGGGATGCCGATCCAGCGCGCCGCTCAGCGCGAGGCGCAGCACATGCACCGCGGTGTCGTAGTGCCAGCCCCAGGCGGACAGCGCGAGCGTGAAGCTGAAATTCCCCGGCAGCCCATCGTAATACGCCGCGCGCACCTCTGGCGCCGGAATGCCGGGATGCAGGTAGATCGGCACATCCAGCGCCGCCGCCCGTGCCAGGATCGGTTCGAACTGCGGATCGTCCAGGAACAGCCCATCGGTCGGCCCGTTCACCAGTACGCCGTGAAAGCCGAGCTGCGTGACCGTGCGCTCCAGCTCTGTCGCGGCGGCCTCGGGCGCCAGCATGGGCAGGTGCGCAAAGCCGCGATAGCGCGTGGGGTGGCGCGCGCAGGCTTCGGCCAGCGCGTCGTTGTAGGCACGCGCGAGGTCGATGCCCGCCTGACCCGGCACGAGATCGGCACCCGGCCCGGCGACCGAGAGCACCTGCACGGTGATGCCGCTTTCATCCATGTCCGCGAGCCGCGCCGGCCCGAGGTCGGCCAATTCGTTCCGCTTGAGTGTCTGCGCCCAGCGGAAATTCGGATCGGTGGGAAAGCCGCGCTGCGCGACCACGTCGGGGGAGATCCCGGCGACGATGCGAGGGACGGTGTAGTGCTCTTCCAGGGCGACGATGCGCATTTGATTCCTCCCGCCGGGTGGAGCGAGCGTGGCACGAAGCGGGCGCGATGGCGATCGTCATGCCGCGACGCGTCGTCTGTGTGTCAGCGCTCAATATTTTGGCGACATTTTGTGGTCACCGATGTGGCGACCCCCCCTTGCCGGCGCCCCGCCTGCCGCAACAGACTGCCCCCAACCCCGGGGCACCCGCGCCCCACGCAAAGGAGAACGTTCATGGATCTCAAAGGCGCGGTCGCGCTGGTCACCGGCGGCAATGGCGGTCTCGGGCAGCGCATCTGCCACGCGCTCGCCCGGGAAGGCGCCCACATCGCCGTCATGTTTGCGCAAAGCCGCGACCAAGCGGAGGGCGTCGTGCACGACCTGACCTCGCACTACCAGATCAACGCCGCCGCCTTCGCCTGCGACATCATCGACAAGATCGCAGTCGACACGCTGGTGGGCGACGTCACTGCGCGTTTCGGGCGTCTCGACATCCTGATCAACGACGCCGCCTTCAACAAATCGGTGCCGTTCCCCGACCTCGACAATCTCACCGAGGAGCTGTGGGAGAAGATCATGGCGGTGAACCTCACTGGGCCGATGCGCCTGACCAAGGCGGTGGCGCCGGTCATGAAGGCGCAGGGCAGGGGCCGCATCGTCAACATCGCCTCGGTCGCCGGGCTCGGCCCGACCGGCTCGTCGATCGCCTATGCGGTGTCGAAGGCCGGCCTGATCCACCTCACGAAATGCATGGCCGTCGCGCTCGCCCCCGAAACGTTGGTGAATTGTGTTGCGCCCGGATTGCTGGAGGGCACGCGCGCCACCGCCAACCTGCTGCCCGATGTGGTCAAGCGCAACGCGGCCAGTTCGCTGCTGAAGAAGGCTGCCGACAAGGACGACTGCGCCGACATGGTGGTGACGATGTGCCGCACCGAAACCATGACCGGCCAGACCATCGTCATCGACGCCGGTCGCATGTTCCACTGAGCCGCTCCAACGGGGCAACCTGCGTGGAACGGACAAGCGAAACGCCTTCCGCAACGCCGTCAGGGCGATGGCAGAAGGCGCCTCGTTTGATCCTCCCCGCTAATCCAAAGCGGCATCCAACGTGATCGTCGCGTTCAGCACCTTCGACACCGGGCAGTTCGCCTTCGCCCCCGCGGCCAGCTCCTGGAACGTCGCCGCATCAAGCCCCGGCACCTTCGCCCGCATCGTCAGATGCACCGCCGAGATCTTCCAGCCGCCCGCCTCCTGCTCCATCGTCAGCGTTGCCTCGGTGTGCAGGCTCTCCGGCGGGTGGCCGGCCCCGCTCAACTGAAACGCCGTCGCCATGCTGAAACACCCGGCATGCGCCGCCGCGATCAGCTCCTCGGGATTGGTCCCTTTTCCATCACCAAATCGCGCTGTGTAGGAATAGGGCGTCTCGGACAGGGTCTTGCTCTGCGTGCTCAGACTGCCCGACCCGTCCTTGCCACTGCCGAACCATGCCGCGCTGGCGTGGCGTTTCATGCTGGCCATCGATCCCCTCCGTCTGGTTGCTGCGCTCACATGGGGATCGCGGCGCTTTCGCGCCATGATCCTCGCGTGATACGCACGGACATGACCGGGCCGGACCCGCAGACATGGCGCCGCCTGCTTGGCCGCGCTCCGGCGGATGCGGCCCTGTCGCTGCTCTACGGACCGTTGCTAGCATCGCCCGGCCGCTACGTGCTTGGCCGAATCGCGCAGTCATTGGACGGGCGGATTGCCACGACGACCGGCGCGTCGTGCTGGATCAGCGGCCCCGCCGACATCATCCACACCCACCGCCTGCGCGCCCTGTTCGACGTTGTGCTGGTCGGCGCCGGCACGGTGCGCGCCGACGACCCGCGCCTGACCACCCGCGCGGTGGAGGGCCCGTCGCCGGTCCGCGTGGTGCTCGATCCCGAGCGCCGCCTGGACGCGCGCTACCAGGTGTTCCAGGACGGCCCGCCCACCCTGTTGGCCTGCGCCGCGGACGCCGCCGGCCCCGACGCGCTGGGCCAGGCCACCGTGCTGCGCTTGCCGAGGGCTGGGGCGGGATTGTGCCTCCAGACCCTGCTGGCCGCGCTGGCCGATCGCGGGCTGCAACGCGTGTTCGTCGAGGGCGGCGGCATCACGGTGTCCCGCTTCCTCGCCGCTGGCGTGCTGGACCGGTTGCACGTGACCGTCGCGCCATTGTTGCTGGGCGATGGCGTGCCGGCATTCGTCCTGCCCCCGGCCCCCACGCTGGCTGGCGTGCGGCGCTTCGACTGGACGGTGCACAAGCTCGGCCCCGACCTGCTGCTGGATATCCCCCTATGCCAACCAGCAGCGCCATGACGGCGCATGCGTTCTGGATCATTTGGCCTGGCCAGGGCGAGCTGCGCCCGGAAGACCTGCCCGCGCCTGGGCCTGCCGAGCACCGCCTGCGCATGCTGGCCAGCGGCGTCTCCCGCGGCACCGAGGCGCTGGTCTTCGCCGGCCGCGTGCCGCCCAGCCAATACCAGACGATGCGCGCGCCACGGATGGCGGGCGATTTCCCGTTCCCGGTGAAATACGGCTACTGCGCTGTCGCGATGACCGAGCGCGGCCAGCGGGTCTTCGTTCTGCATCCGCATCAGGACCACTTCAACGCGCCGGCCGCGATGTGCATCCCGATCCCTGACGCCGTCCCCACGCAACGCGCCGTGCTGGCCGCGAACATGGAGACCGCGCTGAATCTGCTGTGGGACGCCGCGCCTTTGCCGGGCGAGCGGATGCTGGTGGTCGGTGCCGGCGTGCTCGGTCTGTTGACGGCGGCGTTGTTGGCACGGATCCCGGCTGCGCGCGTGACGGTGGTGGACCTCGATCCCGCCCGCGCAACGATCGCGCGGGAATTCGGTTGCGCCTTCGCCACGCCCGACACGGCGCCGGCCGAGCAGGAGCTGATCGTCCACTGTTCCGCATCTGAATCAGGGTTGCGTTTGTGCCTCGCCAGCGCTGCCTTCGAAGCTCGCATCATCGAGGCAAGCTGGTACGCCGACGCCGCTCCCGCCATCCCGTTGGGCGAGGCCTTCCACGCAAGCCGCCTGCGCCTGACCGCCAGCCAGGTCGGTGCTATCGCACCCATCATGCGCGGCCGCCGCACCCACGCCGAACGCCTTGCCACCGCACTATCGCTGCTGAACGACGCCAACTTCGACGCGTTGCTGCAAGGCCCGACCCGTTTCGAGGATCTGCCTTCTGCCATGCCGTCCATCCTGCGCCCCGGCGGCCTCTGCCACGTCATCACCTACGGAGACGCCTGAATGTTCAGCCTGACCGTCAGCGACCACATCATGATCGCGCACAGTTTCAAGGGGGCGGAATTCGGCCCCGCCCAGCGCCTGCACGGCACCACCTTCGTGGTGGAGGCGGAATTCCGCGCGCCGAACCTGGACGATCACCAATTGCTGGTCGATGTCGGCCAGGCGAAGACCGAGCTGCGCCGCGCGCTGGATACGCTCGACTACCGCAACCTCGACGATCTGCCGGCGCTGTCCGCGGTCAATACGACGATGGAACACATGGCGCTGCACCTACACACATTGCTCGCGACCGCCTGCCGAGAGGGCTCGTTGGGGGAGGGGGGGCGTGCCGCCACCGGACTGAAAATCATCCTGCGTGAGAGCCCTACTGCGTGGGCGGCTTACGACGCCGAACTCACCTGATCATCAGCCCCTGGCGTATCGTCGTCGGCGCAACCAAGGCAGCATCAATTGGCATTGCTTCGTCGCTGCGCTCCTCGCAATGACGGCCGGATCGCAGAGGCACCATCGGTGCGACAATCCCGCGCGAAGCGCCAGAATCCATTCTCCGTGAAACGCGGTGTGCACGCGGTGAAACTCTGTGACCGCTGGCTTGCTTTCTTATGGCGTCCAAGGCCCATCAGCGCTCATCGCAGCACCAGCTCCCAATCCTCCCCCACCATCTCTGGCCCGAAATCCCGATGCGGCACACGCTTAACCAGCTTGAATCCCGCCTCCACATACAAATGCCGCGCCGCCGTCAGGATATCATTCGTCCACAGCACCACGCGCTGATACCCAACCTGCCGCGCGAACCCGACGCACTCAGCCACCAGCCGCCGCCCGATCCCCGCGCCGCGCGCCGACGGCTCCACCAGCAGCAACCGCAGCTTCGCCGTCTCGGCGTGCGCGCGTACCAGGAAGATCGAGCCCACATTCACGCCGTCACGCTCGGCGATCCAGCACCGTTCACAGGACGGATCATTCGCCTCCAGGAACGCCCCGGCCACCTTCGCGACCAGCGCCTCGAACTGAGCATCGAACTGATACTCCTCGGCGTAGAGCGCGCCGTGGCGTGACACCACCCAGCCGATATCGCCCGGGCGCGGTTGCCGCATCAGCCACGGCCGTGACGCGGCATTTCCCAACAGGGTTTCGATCTGTCCCATGGCCCCCACCAGCGCGGCCTGCGCTGGATCGGGCAGCGGGGCTAGCAGCGCACTGATCTCCTGCGCCGAGGCTGTCTCCAGCGGCGCGAATGCCGCCCGTCCCGCCTCGGTCAACGTCAGCATCGTCTGCCGCCCATCAGATTGCGAGCGATCCCGTCGCAGCAACCCGTCAGCGGTGAACTGCCGCAGGACCCGGCTGAGATAGCCGGAATCCAGCCCCAGCTCCTGGCCGATGTCCGTCGCCGTCAGCCCCGGGCGCTGCGCCAGCTCGTACAGCACCCGTGCCTCGGTTAATGAGAACCGGCTATCATACAAATGCTCGTGCAGCACGCCGACGGCACCGGTAAAGAACCGGCTGAAGCGCCGGATCGCCGCGACGCGGCTGGTGAGGGGGGACGGGCCTGACATCGACTGCTATAGTCTGATAGATAGATGCTTTTGTCAACTATTATTCTGGCCCCTCGCCGTCCTTGCGGCGGATAAATCCGTTAATTTTCAGCATCCAATGTCGCGCCACGCGGCCGAATTATGAGCATTAAGCAAGTCCTTGATCTCAATCACTCGTGAACAGGTGTAGTAATTCATGCCCTATTGCGGCCGTATTGCACGGCCAAAGTCTCAGCATCAAAGCGGGGTGGCCGCAGTAAAGATCGTTACTGCCTAATACTCACCATTCCGTCATTGTCTTCAGGAGGCCGATCATGTTGTATCGCCGATCGACTTTGTTTGCTCTTCCGGCTGCTGCCGCGTTGCTTGGTGCTGGCTTCATTGCCCCCGCCGCGGCGCAGACCGTCGTGACCGTCCCGTACTATCAGCAGGTGCAGTCCACCATCGTCGTGGCGCCCAACGCGCCGCCTGCGCCGGAAACCGAGACGATCCCGCCGCCCCCGACCGGTGAGACCACCTATTCCTGGCAGCCTGGCCATTGGGATTGGAATGGCGCGTCCTGGGTGTGGGTGAGTGGCAGCTACATGCAGCGTGTGGCACCGCCGGCGCCGGCCGCCGTGTGGGTCCCCGGCCAGTGGCAGCAGCAGCCGGGTGGCGGTTACGTCTGGGTGGCCGGCCACTGGCAGGTCTGATCCAGCCGCAAGCCTGACCGCAGCGAAAGGAGGACACCTATGTCCCGCCCGCGCATGGCGCTGGTCGGTCTGGCGAGCCTGTCCGCTTTGACGGGTTTGGCCGCCTGCTCGTCACCGCCGCCGCCGCAGCCCACCCAGGTGATCGTCCAGACGCCGCCTCCACCTCCGCCGGTGGCCGTGGCACCTGGGCCGCCACCCCCGCCGCATGACGAGTTGGAACCTCCACCTCCGCCGGGCGCCGGACCGGTCGCCTGGCAGCCGGGCCACTGGCAATGGGCCGGTGGCAGCTGGCTCTGGAGCGGCGGACGTTACGTGCCAACCCCACCCGGCCAGACCGTCTGGGTTCCCGGACGCTGGATGCAGCAGCCAAGTGGTGGCTGGTTCTGGGTGGAGGGGCATTGGGCCTGATCCCCCCTCAGGCCTGATGCCAGCGACCGGTGGCTGGACCCCCCCCCGGGCACCGGTCGCGTCTTGTCTGCTCTGGACAGCTTCGCGCCGCGACGGGACACTGCCCGCAAGCCAAGCGGGAGAGCGGTCATGAAACTGCTGTGGTTCCATCTGATGCCGTACACCGAGCTGCCGGACGATTTCGCCCGGCGACATCCGTCGGTGTGGGTGGATGTCCACTCCTCGCTGTTCGATCCCAAGCGCGCGCATCTGATGTATAACGATTTCATGGACGAAATGGAGTTCGCCGCCGATTGCGGCTTCGATGCCGTCTGCTGCAACGAACATCACTCCAACGGCTACGGCCTGATGCCATCCCCCAACCTGATCGCCGCGGCGCTGGCAAGGCGCACCAGCACGACCGCGATCTGCGTCATGGGCAATTCGCTGGCGCTATACAATCCGCCGACCCGCGTGGCGGAAGAATTCGCCATGATCGACTGCATCTCCGGCGGCAGGCTGATCGCCGGCTTCCCGGTCGGCACGCCGATGGACACCTGTTACGCTTACGGTCAGAATCCCAGCCTGCTGCGCGAACGCTATCTGGAAGCGCATGATCTGGTGATGCGCGCCTGGACCGAGCGCGAGACCTTCGCCTTCAACGGTCGTTTCAACCAGCAGCGCTATGTGAACATTTGGCCGCGCCCGATCCAGTCGCCGCATCCGCCGGTGTGGATCCCCGGCGGCGGCTCGGTCGAAACCTGGCAGTGGTGTGCGAAGATGGACTACGTCTACGCGTATCTGTCCTATTTCGGCTACAAGGATGGCCGCGCGACAATGGATGGATTCTGGAACGAAATGGCCCGCCTGGGCAAGGACCGCAATCCCTACCGCGCCGGCTTCCTGCAGTTCGTCGGCGTCGCTGAGTCGCGCGAGAAGGCACTCGAGCTGTACCGCGAACCCGCCGAATATTTCTACGGACGCTGCTTGCATACCGACCCGATGTGGGCGACGCCGCCCGGCTATGTCACCGAAGCGACGCAGCGTGCCGGCATGGTCAGCCAGGTCGGCCGTGCCGCCAGCGCCGGTGCCCGCGCCCGCCAGCGCGCCACCGAAATGAAGGATATCATTGACCTCGGCTATGTCATCATCGGCTCTCCCGATGAGGTGGTGGCCCAGCTCACTGAGGTCGCCGAAACCCTCAACGTCGGCCACTTGATGCTGCTGCTGCAATTTGGCAACATGGGCAAGGGCTTGGCGAAGTACAACACCAAGCTGTTCGCCGAGGCGGTGATGCCCCGTATGCAACAACTGTTCGCCGACTGGGAAGACAAATGGTGGCCGCGGCCAATCGACGCCTCGCTGCGCGCCGCGGTGCCGGCCTTCATTCCAGGCCTCGCCGCCGAATAGCAGGTGACCATTCGTAACAAGCAGCTCGGCGCCGCGCTCTGGGCCAACGAACCGGTGCCGCGTCTCGCGGCCCACGCCCAGCTCGCCGAACACATCGGCCTGGAAAGTCTGTGGGTGATCGATTCGCAGTTGCTGTGCCGCGAGCTGACGGTGACGCTGACTGCGTGCCTGATGGCAACGCAGAAACTGACGATGGCCACCGGCGTAACGCAACCCATGACGCGCCACGCCAGCGTCGTCGCCAGCATGCTCGCCACGCTGGACGAATTCGCGCGTGGCCGCGTGACGTTGGGCGTCGGCACCGGCTTCAGTTCGCTGCGCACCATCGGCCAGCGTGCCGCGCGGATTGCCGAGGTGGAGACATTCATCGATACACTGCGCAAGCTGCTGCGTCAGCAGATGGCGCCCTTCAACGGCGTCGACGCCAAACTGATCTGGCTCGATCGACGGATCGACGTGCCAGTTGTCGTCGCCACCTCCGGCCCGCGCATGACCCGTGAGGCCTCCCGTTTCGCCGACGGGGTGATCCTGCATCACGGCATCAGCGACGACCTGCTGAGCCGCGCGCTCGGCTGGCTGCGTGAGGGCATGGCCCAACTCGGCCAACCGAAAACCTGCGAGGTCTCGGTATGGGTGCCGTATTGCCTCGCCGACAACCCCGACACCGCCCGCGCCGCTGTGCGGCCCCGCGTCGCCGGCGCCCTGGTGCAAGCCGATGCCACACAGTTCATCGGCGCCGAACGCGAGGCGATCGAACGCCTGCAAGCCAGCTACGACGTTGCGCACCACGCCAGTGCTGGCCCCGCGCACGCGGCGTTGGTGCCCGATAGTCTGGTGGATCGTTACGCTGTCGCAGGGTCGGCCGAGCAGGTGCGCGCCGGCCTGATCCGTCTGCTCGACAATCCCGCGATCGATCGGGTGATTCTCAATCCGCAAATGGCCGGGGCAGGGGCGCCACCAATGCACGCGGTACTGCGTGATCTGGAAGGCAAGGTGCTGCCGTATTTGGGATGAGGATGTCAGGTGGATAAGTGAAGCCGCGTCTGCCGTCGCGTTTTGGTTGAGGCGAAGGAAGCGGAACCACAGAGACACAGGGCCACCGATTGAGGCACGGATAACCAGCGGACACCCGCAACATCCGATCGGCAGCAGATGTGCTTATGGCGTTCCGCGCGAAGCGCCATAACCGTCCCTGCCGCACAACCGACAATTCGGTCCGGCCCCCAAATATCCGTGGCTCAATCCGGGTCTCTGTGGTTCCGCTTCCTTGGCAGCAACCCCTAATACATATCCGGCGTAATCACATTCTGCGCCTTCGGCCCCAACAACGCCGCTCGCATCGTCTCCGCTGACTTCGCCCGAATATCATCCCAAGCCTGCGGCGTATGAAATGCGGCATGCGGCGTGATAATCAATCGCCCCTCGCACCAGGCCTCCCGCGCCCGATAGGCTCGAATCAGTTCCGGTACCGGCTCAACTGGTGGCTCCACCGGCACCACATCCAACCCTGCCCCCGCCAGCTGCCCGCTTTTCAGCGCCGCCGCCACCGCATCGATATCCACAATCGGCCCGCGCGCCGTATTCACCAGCACCGCCCCCTTCGGCAGCATCGCCAGCGCCTTTGTCCCGATTATCCCCCGCGTCTCCGGCGTTAGCGGCGCATGGATCGACAACGTATCGGTCTGCTCCAACAAGGCCTCCAGCGTTGCGACCCGCGCGACACCCACGCCTAGCTCGCTCCCGTTCGGCAAGTTCGGATCAAAGAACACCACCCGGAACCCCAGCGCCTTCGCCCGCAGCGCCACGGCGGTGCCAATCCGCCCCAGCCCCACAATGCCAAACGTCTGCACCCCGGTCCGTCGGATCAGCGGATCCAGCACGAACCGCCACGGCGCCGGCGGATCCTTCCGCTGCAGCTCGTGATGCAGCAGCAACCCGCGCCGCAGCGTCAGCGCAAGTGCGATCGCATGATCCGCCACCTCGGTCGTGCCGTAATCCGGCACATTCAGGATCATGATCTGCCGCTCGGCCGCCGCCTTGCGAGCTAGATTGTCGTAGCCCACACCCATGCGGCAGATCGCACGCAGCTTCGCGAACCGCTCGAGATCCTTCGCCGTCACCTTGAAGCGCAGGATCATCAGCCCGTCCGCCGCCGCGCAATCCGCGTCCGACAGGTCGGCGATCGACGTCGACTGCTTCGGAAACACCACCCGCACATCGGGTCCATAGATACGCCGCTCGACATTGTCGTCGGGATACACGTTCTCGGAATACAGCACGGTGAAGCTCATGGCAGTGGCGTTTCCCATTGGTTCGAACCAACGCGTTGCATGCCATGAGTCGCCCCAGGTTGCCAGGGCACCGCCTCGCGGGCAGTGTGGCGCCGACCATGCCTGATGAGGAACCACCAACGATGAATGGCGCCGAAAGCCTGGTGCACACGCTGCTGAAAAGCGGGGTCGATACCTGCTTCTCCAACCCCGGCACGTCCGAGATGCATTTCGTTGCGGCGCTCGATCGAATCCCCGGCATGCACTGTGTGCTGGGCCTGTTCGAGGGTGTGGTGACCGGCGCGGCCGATGGCTATGCGCGCATGACCGGCAAGCCCGCGGCGACATTGCTGCATTGCGGCCCCGGCCTCGCCAACGGTCTCGCCAATCTGCACAACGCGCGTCGCGCGCTGACGCCGATCGTCAACATCGTCGGCGACCAGGCGACCTATCACCGCCCGCTGGATGCACCGCTGACTGCCGACACCGAGGGCTGGGCGCGCGGTGCCTCCGCCTGGGTGCGCACGGCGAGTACATCGGCCACCGTCGGCGCCGATGCCGCGGTCGCCGTGCAGGCGGCACGCAGCTACCCCGGCCAGATCGCTACGCTGATCCTGCCGTCCGACACATCATGGGACGAAGGCGGTATCGTTGCGGAGGCGTTGGTGGTGCCACCGGCGCCGCAATCCGATCCGGCGCAGATTACCAATGCCGCACGCATCCTGCGGCGTGGTGCATCGACACTGCTGGTGCTGGGTGGCAACGCGGTCGGGTCCCCTGAGGCGCTGATGCTCGCGCATCGCATCGCTGCCGCGACCGGCGCGCGGCTGATTGCGCAAGGATCGAACGGCCGGCTCGCGCGTGGGCAGGGCAGGGTGCCGGTCGATCGCGTGCCTTATGTTGTCGATGTCGCGATCAAAGCGCTGGTTGGCACCAAACAGGTGATCCTGGTCGGCGCCCGCAAGCCGGTCACCTTCTTTGCCTACCCGAACAAACCCGGCAGCTCGGTCCCTGCGGATGCGGATGTGCATACGCTGGCTCGCCCCGATCAGGACGCGGCTGAGGCTCTGGCACGCCTGGTCGACGAACTTGGCGCGCCGCATGCGGCGCTGCCGGATCCCGGCCCGCGTCCCACAACCGCGCGCGGCGCGCCGAAGCCCGAGGCGGTGGCTGCAACAGTCGCCGCCCTGCTGCCAGAGCAGGCGATCATCATCGACGAGGCCGTCAGTTTCGGTCGCGGGTTCTTTCCGCTGACCTATGTCGCCGCGCCGCATGACTGGCTGGCCGGCACCGGCGGCGCCATCGGCAGCGGCCCGCCGCTCGCCACCGGCGCGGCGATTGGCGCGCCTGGCCGCCGTGTCGTGGGGCTGCAGGCCGATGGCTCCGCGATGTACACGCTGCAATCGCTGTGGACGCAGGCGCGTGAGAATCTCGACGTCACCACGGTGCTGCTGTCGAACCGCAAGTACCAGATCCTCTTGGGTGAGCTCGCCAATGTCGGCGCCAATCCTGGCCGTACCGCACTCGATATGATGGACATCGGCAACCCCGACCTCAACTGGACCAAGCTCGCCAACGGCATGGGCGTCGACGCCGCCCGCGCCGACAGTTGCGAAGGCCTCGCCGACCTGCTCGCCCAGTCCTTCAACCGCAAAGGCCCGTTCCTGATCGAACTACAGATCTGACCCCCATTGCCCCCTCTCCCGCGTTGCGGGAGAGGGAGGCATGAGGGTGGCTAGGTCGCCTTCACATAGGGGCAGCCACCTTCGCTCATCGGCCGCCACGCATCCTCTGGCTTGATCACCGCCAGGTTCTTGCAGAAATCATACTTGTATTTCGATTCCGCCGCTGGTTTCACCTGCCACAGATACATCTGGTGCATCACGCGCCCATCCTGCCGGATCGTCACCTCAGTGTTATAAAAATCATTGACCTTGGTGGCCTTCATCTTCGCCACCACCGCATCGGCATCCGTTGTCCCCGCCGCCTGCACCGCCTTCAGCCAATGGTACGCCGCGCAATACTGCCCGGCATGCAGCAGCCCTGGCACCATGCCGCCCATCTTCGCGCCCCAGCGCTTCGACCAGGCGCGCGTCTTGTCGGTCATGTCCCAGTAGAACGAGTCGGTGTAGATCAGCCCCTCGCAGGTCTTCTGCCCCAGCGAGTTCACGTCGCTGATCTGCATCAGCAGCGTGGCCACCTTCATGCCCTTGCCACTGATCCCGAACTCCGCCGCCTGCTTGATGCAGTTCTGCAGATCGGTGCCGGCATTCGCCAGCCCCAGCACCTTGGCACCCGACGATTGCGCCTGCACCAGGAAGCTGGAGAAATCCGGCGTCGCCAGCGGCGCGCGCGTCACGCCCAACACCTTGCCGCCGTTCTTCTTCACCGCGTTGATCGTATCGCGCTCCAGAGCATAGCCGAACGCGTAGTCCGCGGTGACGAAAAACCACGAATCGCCGCCAGCCTTGGTCAGCGCGGTGCCAGTCCCGTTGGCCAGCGCGTACGTATCATAAGAGAAATGAATGCCATACGGCGTGCATTTCGGCCCAGTCATGTCCGACGTCGCTGGCCCGGTAATCAGATACGGCCGCTTCTTCTCGAACGCGATCTGCTGCACTGCGAGGCCCGACGAACTCGCCGCGCCATCGGTCAGCGCATCAACCCCCTGGCTATCGATCCATTCGCGTGCCAGTGCGGCGGCGACATCGGGTTTGTTCTGGTCATCGCCTTGCAGGATCTCGACCGGCCGGCCCAGCACCGACCCGCCGATATCCTCCACTGCCAACGCCACGGCGACCTTGTTGCCCGGACCGCCAACGTCCCGGTATGGCCCGCTCATGTCGCTGAGCAGACCGATCTTCACCGACTTCGACGTGCTCTGCGCACGAATGATGCCCGGCTTGGCCAGCGGCACGGCTGCCAATCCGGCGAGCGCGGCACGACGAGTGATGCGCGGCATGAACGGAAACTCCCCTCTTGAGTCGTTGTGGTAGGTTTGGTTTCGTACAGTTTGCCGCCGATCGCGGGCCGTGAGAAGAGGGCCCCACGATGCTGTTCACGGGAGGATCACGATGCCATACATGTCGGGCAGGGCCGTGCCGCTGGCGCGGGAGCACACCTTCAACAGCACCGCGCCGTCGCTGACGTGATGGCCGCATCGATGGTCCACTCCAGAAACCGGTCGCTCTGAGATGTCAGATCAACAGATCCTTGACACGATCGAAATATTCTTGACGCGCGACGTCGCGCCGCACGTCCACGCGCTGGAGAAATCCGATACCTGGCCTGCCGACATCGTCGCGCGCATGCGGGACCTTGGCCTGTTCGGTGCGACCATCAGCGCGGAGTATGGCGGCCTGGGTCTGCCCTGCGCGACCTATGCCGCAATCGTCGAACGCATTGCGCGCGTGTGGATGTCGCTCACCGGGATCTTCAATTCGCACCTGATCATGTCGGCCGTGGTCGAACGCCAGGGCACCGAATCGCAAAAGCGTGAATACCTGCCGCGCTTCGCCAGCGGCGAGCTGCGTGGCGGCCTGGCGCTGACCGAACCCGACTGCGGCACCGATCTGCAAGCCATCCGCACCACCGCGCGCCGCGACGGCGACGCCTACATCATCAACGGGACCAAGACGTGGATCAGCAACGGCATCCATGGTTCCTGCTTCGCGCTGCTGGTGAAGACCGATCCCACTGCCGAGCCACGCCATCGCGGCATGAGCATGTTCCTCGCCGAGAAAGGCCCTGGATTCACTGTCAGCCGCAAGCTAGAGAAACTGGGATACAAAGGCATCGACAGCGCGGAACTGGTCTTCGACAACTACCGCGTGCCGGCGGATCGTCTGATCGGTGGCGTCGAAGGCCTCGGCCTGAAGCACGCGCTGTCCGGGCTCGAACTCGGCCGCATCAACGTCGCCTCGCGTGGTGTCGGTATCGCCCAGGCGGCGTTGGATGAATCCGTCCGCTACGCCCAGCTTCGCAAGACCTTCGGCAAACCCATCGCCCAACACCAGGCGATCCAGCTCAAACTCGCCGACATGGCCACCCGCACCGAGGCCGCCCGCCTGCTTACCCGCCGCGCTGCGGACCTCTACGACCAAGGCCAGCGCTGCGACATGGAGGCCGGCATGGCCAAGCTGTTCGCCAGCGAGGCGGCGCTGGAAAACGCCACCGAGGCCATGCGCGTGCACGGCGGCTACGGCTATTCCACCGAATTCCCGGTCGAACGTCTGTATCGCGACGCCCCGCTGCTGGTGATCGGCGAGGGCACCAACGAGCTGCAACGCATCATCATCGCGCGCCAACTGGTGCAGCGGAGCCCGGCATGAACCCGCCTCTCGCCGGCATGCGCATCATCGCCGTCGAACAATACGGCGCCGGACCATTCGGGTCCATGCAGCTGGCCGACATGGGCGCCGAAGTCATCAAGATCGAAAACCCCGCGGAGGGCGGCGACGTCTCTCGCCATGTCGGCCCGCATTTCCTGGGCAAGAACGACAGCCACTTCTTCCAGGCCTTCAACCGCAACAAGCGCTCTATCACGCTTAACCTGCGCGGTGCCGAAGGCCGCGCGGTGCTGCACGACCTGGTGCGCGGTGCCGACGGCGTGCTCGACAATCTGCGCGGCGACCAACCCGCCCGCCTCGGCACCACCTATGACGCACTGAAAGACGCCAACCCCCGCATCGTCTGCGCGCATCTCTCCGCCTTCGGCCGCGGCGGCAACCGCGCGAACTGGCCCGGTTATGACTACCTGATGCAGGCCGAGGCTGGCTACCTGTCCCTCACCGGCGAACCCGACGGCGCCCCCGCGCGGTTTGGCCTATCGATCGTCGACATGATGGCCGGCGTCTACGCTGCGCTGGCGCTGCTCAGCGGCATCATTGCCGCGCGCGCCACGGGGCAGGGCAGGGACGTCGATGTGAGCCTGTTCGACACTGCGCTGTCGAACCTGAACTACCTCGCCGCCTGGTATCTCAACGAGGGTCACGCGCAGGGCCGCGAACCCCGCTCCGCGCATCCCTCCCTCACGCCCAGCCAGCTGTATCGCACCGAGGACGGCTGGATCTTCATCATGTGCAACAAGCAGAAATTCTGGCCCGTGCTGTGCGCGAAACTCGGCCGCGCCGACCTGGCGCACGATCCGCGCTTCGCCACATTCCGTGACCGGCGCGAAAATCGTGCCGAACTGACCCGCCTGCTGGACGACGCCCTGCGCGCCCGCACCACCGCAGCGTGGCTCGCCCAGTTCGCCGGCGAGGTCCCCGCCGCGCCCGTCCAGGACATCGCCCAGGCCCTGACCTCTCCGTTCGTCGAAAGCGAGGATCGCGTCTGGTCCTATCCGCATCCGGAACGGCCGGACTTCCGCATGGTCGCCCCCGCGTTCCGCCTGCCCGGCAGCGACATACCACACGCCGCCGCGCCCGCCCTCGGCGCCGATACCGACGCGGTGCTCCAAGACCTCGGCTACGATGCCGCGCGGATTGCCTCCCTGCGTGCCCAGGGCGTCGTGTAAACCCGCAGATCTGGCCCGCGCTTCATCGCGCTTGTCCAGGCGATATAGTGACGTCGCACCGCCATGCGCAGCCACGACAGGTCGGAGGGCACTGATGGTTCCACGACTTCAGTTCGGCTCGACCCGGCTTCTTGGCCTTTGTCGTTTTTTTGCGCGCCTGGCGCCGCCGCGGCAGTTCCGATGAAATCAGGAAGTCACTTCACGGCGGTCGGGTCAGTGTGCTGCCACCGAAATGGCGCCGCTGGATTCTTGGTGAAGAGGGCCCAAAATAGAGGTCTGCCATTTCCTGCTTTGACGGGTAATGCTTGGCTCCCTACCGATACGCCGCCCGCAACGGCTTCAACACCGCGATCGCCAGCACGGCCGTGATCAGATCCGCCGCGATTGCGACATAGAACACCGTCGCCCACGACCCGCTGACGCCGTGCAGCAGCGCCGCCATCGGCCCGCCCAGGAACGACCCGATGCCCTGCGCGATATACAAACACCCGTAATTCCGCGTCGCGTGCTTCGTGCCGAACGTATCCGTCAACGTCGACGGGAACAGCGAGAAGATCTCGCCCCACCCGAAGAACACCAGCCCCGATAGCAGCGCGAACGCCAGCGGATCGCTGCGCATCGCCAGCCACACCGCCATCGCGATGCCTTCCAGTGTGAATGCCAGGAACATCGTGTTCTCGCGTCCCAACTGGTCCGACACCCAGCCGAAGAACGGCCGTGTCAACCCGTTGGTGAAACGATCGATCGTCAGCGCCAACGGCAGCGCCGCCATGCCCGATACCACCATCTGCGCCACGCCGAACTCGGTGGCGAAGCCGGCCATGTTCGACACCACCATCAGTCCGGACGTCGACATCATCGTCATCATCACGAACATCAGCCAGAACACGGGCGACTTCAGCATTGCGCCGGTCTCGGCCCCCGCGCTGGCATCCTCCACCGTCGCGGCCGGTGGTGGCTTCAGCCCCAGCGCTGCCACCAACCCGACCACGCCGAACACAATGCCGAACCGGATCAGCGTGGTCTGATATCCGACGCTGGCCAATGCATTGGTAATCGGGAAGGTCGTCAGGATCGCCCCCATGCCGTAGCCCGCGGTCACCACGCCGGCGGCAAAGCCGCGCCGATCCGGGAACCAGCCCACCACCTGGCCCACCACGCCGACATAGACGATGCCGGTGCCCAGCCCGGCGATCACCCCATAGGTCAGATACAACTGCGTCAGCGACGTCGTCTGCGACGCCAGCACCCAGGACAGCCCGGTCAGCACGCCGCCCAGCCCGATCAGCTTGCGCGGTCCGAACCGGTCCACCAGCCAGCCCTGGAACGGCGAAAAGAACGTCTGCAGGATGATCATGATCGAGAACGTCACCTGCAGCGCCGGCGCGCCCACCCCGAGCGCCCCGCTCAGCGGCTTGACGAACAGCGTCCACACATATTGCGGGCTGGAGATCGCCATCATGCACACCAGCCCCAGGCCCAACTGGGTCCAGCGCCCGGTTCCGGTGGTGGTATCGGCGGTTGCGGCAGAGGTCGACATGGGCCGGCTCTTTCCAGGATGTCCGCGCCAGGCCAAGCAATCCCCATGCCGCCGGGTACGGTTGCGGCCAAGCGGCAGGTCGGGGAAACTCGATCAACGCACCGAGGGGAGCCCCAGATGGCCATCGAACTCTACACCTGGAACACGCCGAACGGCCGTAAGATCAGCGCCGCGCTGGAGGAGATGGGCCTGCCCTACAACGTCCATCCCATCAACATCTCCAAGGGCGAGCAGTTTGCCCCCGACTTCCTGAAGATCAGCCCGAACAACCGCATTCCTGCGATCATCGACCCCGACGGGCCGGACGGGAAGCCGATCAGCGTGTTCGAATCCGGTGCGATCCTGATCTATCTCGGTGAAAAGACCGGCAAGTTCTGGCCCAAGACGGTGCGCGAGCAGGTGCCGGTGCTGGAATGGCTGATGTGGCAGATGGGTGGGTTCGGTCCGATGCCCGGCCAGGTGCACCATTTCCTGCAGGTGGAGAACGAGCAGGACCGCCGCTACGGCCTGGAACGCTATTCCAAGGAAACCCGCCGCCTCTACGGCGTGTTCGACAAGCGCCTAGCCAGCGTCGAATTCGCCGCCGGACCGATCTCTATCGCCGATTTCGCCATCCTGGGCTGGGCCTGGCGGCACGAGCGGCACAAGGTGGACCTCGCCGACTTCCCGAACGTGAAGCGCTGGTACGAGGCGATGATGGCGCGACCGGGGACGAAGAAGGGGTTCGACGTGGCGCTGTCCTAAGACCTCTTGGCCTCGCCGGTACACTGTCTCGGTCGCACCAACCGGCGAGGTTGACCGGTTGAGGCTGGAATGATCAGAACGCGTCGCGGCACATGATGTGCGCCTGGTAAGGCTCCACCGCGATCACAGTGATGTCGCCTCGTGTCGATGCGGTCTGCGCCTCGCCAAGTGCGAGTTGAACTTGCTTGATCACCCCGCGCGCGGGGCCGTACCAGATTTTCCATTGCCGTTGGACAAAGGCGCCCCAGTAGGGGGGCAAGGACCGTAAGGGCGCGTTAGGAAATAACTGAGTCAATTTTGTCACGCTCTGTAAGAATTGTCGCTTGGGGATTCCCTGAAGAGAATCGGCGGCGATAGCATGGTGGCGTGATAGGCGCTTCTGACATTCGAACTCTTTGGCAACGTT
>DATHNE010000117.1:0-2203 GCA_035486355.1 Acetobacteraceae bacterium | reverse complement strand
CCGGGAGGGTGGACACAGGTGGCGTTGAAGCGGGGGGCGGCGCGGGTGGTGGGGATTGATTTGTTGCCGATTGAGCCGGTGGCGGGGGCGGATCTGGTATTGGGGGACATCACGGATCCGGCGAAAGAGGCGGAGGTTTTGGCGTTGTTGGGCGGGAAGGCGGATCTGGTGTTGTCGGATATGGCACCGAACACGACAGGGCATGCGGCGACGGATCACATCCGGATCATGGCGTTGGCGGAGCTGGCGCTGGAGGTGGCATTGCCGGTGTTGGCGCAGGGGAGTGGCTTTGTGTGCAAGCTGTTCCAGGGCGGGGCCGAGCGGGCGATGCTGGAGCGGTTGAAGAAGGATTTTGCCGTGGTGCGGCATGCGAAGCCGCCGGCGAGCCGGAAGGAGTCGAGTGAGTTGTACGTGGTAGCGACGGGGTTTCGCAGGGGTACTGAGTGAGGGGGCACTGCGTGTCTCACGTGGCAAGGTCGGCACGATGAGCGAAGCGGTCGTCGCTCAGCATGATGCGGTCGCAAACGTGCTGGATCGTCGGCTGTTCTTCGTTGGTGGAGCGCGCGATCCGGCACCACTTGGCTGCAATTGGTGCTGGATGCTCACCGGGAGATCAGTTGCCGGGGCGAAGGCCATTTCTGCGACAGTCCGCTGCCAAGCCTGAAGGAGGCGATGGACCCCATAACGAGGTTATCGCGGCGAGCAACGCGAGATGTGCGCAAAGCATGCACCCATATCCCGTCATCGCGCCGGCCTGGGTTGATTTTGTGCAGCGTGCGGCGATGGCACCGCTGATGGGGGGGGAGGCGGGCGATGCCCCGATCATCGGCGAGAAGACCCCGAATAATGTGCTAGAACTGCCGCGCCTTGCGACATTGTTTCCGACCGCGCGGTTCTTGGTCATGCTCCGCAATGGGCGTGACTGCGCGGTCGCCACTTGGTTCATCAACCTGCATCTGCATCCCGAAGAGGCCATGGCGCGATACCCGCGCTTGGTTGATTTCTTGGACGTCTTTGCGTCGTCCTGGGCGAGCTACGTGGATCTCGGATTACGATTTGCCGGGACTTTTCCCGATCGCTGCCTGACGTTGACCTATGAAGCGCTGCTGACGGCCGGTGGCGGTGCCGACCCGGGTGCTTCGGTTCCTGGGTGCCTCGTCCGAGACCATGGTGGTGCGCACGCGTCTGACGGCTGCCACATTCTCGCGCCTGACGGGTGGCGGGCGGCGCGGGCAGGAGGACCGGACATCCCTGTTTCGGCGGGGTGTGGCGTGAGGCAGGCGAGATCATTTCGATGCGGCAGCATGCACCTTGTTCGACCATCACGCCGGCCCGCAGTTGCAGCGCTGCGGCTACAAGCTAACGACACCCGCCGCGCTGGCCTGACGGACGCGCGGCGGCGACGGGCTGGGTGAGCGGCCGCCGCAACGCGGCAGGCACCGCGGCCTTGGGCGGGATCAGGCGAGGGTCGCTCGGACCTGCTCGTCTGTCGGGAACTGCCCGGTGGCTTTTTTTGAGTAGCGTACCGTGCCGTTTACCGTGATCTCGAACACGCCGCCGCCGGATTTACGCAGGGTGACCTGGGCGGTGGGGTTGGTTCGAAGGATCAGATCCCGCGCCTGTTTGGCGCGCGGTTCGTAGCCTCACATACCGCAGTATTCGATTTCGATCTGCATGGTTGGAACTCCTTGGAGTGACCAGAGGAGCCTCGCATTGCACGCGTGGGATACGCAAGCGATCCGAGAGCGGTTCGGTGTCAGGTGACGCGGCGGCCGGCGGGGCATGGGTCGGGCGTGGCCAAGGCGTAGCCACAGCGTTGCAGCAGCGCGCCGCCGTGGCGTTCGAAGATTGCGCAGGTGTCGGCGCTGAAGTGGCGGTGCCAGTCGCCGATTTCGCCGCGGCGGAATAGCGAGGAGCGGTCTTCCTGGCCGGGGCGCCGGCCGCTGGTCAGGCGCGGGAAGGCCGCGGCCTCGGTGCAGGCGTGCACCGTCGCGGGATCGGCTTCGGCGCCGAGGAAGGTGAACAGGCGGCTGCGTGTGGCCTCGGGGGTGCGGACCAGCGCTTCGTAGGAGACGCAGACGCAGTGTTGGGGATCGCTCGCGGTCTGGCGGAGCGCGGTATCGGTGCAGTTCACCCAGCCGCGCACGAAGGCGTCGACGAAGTCGTCGACGCACGGGAACTTCTCGCGCATCGCCTTGGCTTC
>DATHNE010000116.1:0-40112 GCA_035486355.1 Acetobacteraceae bacterium | reverse complement strand
GCCGGTTCCCAATGCTTTCGCCGCTGCCTCCTTCGCGGCGAAGCGCTTGGCGAAGGTGGCCGCCTGGATCTTCTCGGTGCGGCGCATCGCCTTGGCGCGTTCAGTGTCGGTAAAGACGCGTTCAAGGAAGCGCTCACCGTGCCGGGCGATCGCCTTCTCGATCCGGCGGATGTCGCAGATGTCGGAGCCGAGGCCCAAAATCATTGCCTCACCCCTTGGCGCGCTCCACGCCCTTCACCGTCGACAGGCCGCGCAGGCCGGCGATCACCTTGGCCAGATGCGCGATGTCGCGCACGTCGACGTCTAGCAGGATCTCCATGAAGTCCTGCTGGCGGTTGGCCGTCTTCAGCGCCGCCACCGCGCCTTCATACTTCGTCACCGCGTTGGCGACGTCCGCCACCGCATTCGGCTCGTTGGCTGCGATCACACTCACTCGCGCGGTATGGCCGGCACCGTTGCGGCCCAGGGCTGCGGCATTCCAGCCGACATCGATGAACCGTTCTGGTGTCGCAGCGAATGCCTCCAGCGTCGGGCAGTCTCGCGCATGGATCGTCACGCCCTTGCCGGTGGCGATGATGCCGACGATGTCGTCGCCCGGCACCGCATGGCAGCAACCGGCGAAGTGATATTCCATCCCCGGCACGAGGCCGCTGATTTCCATGCCGAGATCCGCCTTGGTCGCCGGCTTGCCGGGCCGCGACGGTAGCGCCGGCACCAGCCGCGGCGCCCGCGCCGTCTGCCGCAGATCGGGATAGGCCGCGTTCACCACATCCCGGGCGCTGAGATTGCCGTTGCCGACCGCGATGGTCAGGTCATCGACCGAGGCAAACTTCAGCGCCTTTAGCGCCGGGTCCAGCGCCTTGGCCGACCCATCCACGCCGGCCTGGCGGAACGCCTTCACCAACTCTGCCCGGCCGGCGTCGAGGTGCTGCTCGCGCTGCTGCTGATGGACGAAACGGCGGATGCGGGCGCGCGCCTTGCCGGTGACAACGAAGCGTTCCCATTGCGGCGACGGCGTGCCGCCGCGCGCGGTCATGATCTCGACCTGGTCACCGTGCTGCAACTGATAGCGCAGCGGCATCAGCTTGCCGTTGATCTTCGCGCCGACGCAGGCATCGCCCACCTGGCTGTGCACGGCGTAGGCGAAATCCACCGGCGTCGCGCCGCGCGGCAACTGGATCAGCTCGCCCTTCGGCGTGAAGCAGAAGACCCGGTCCTCGTATAGCTCCAGCTTGGTGTATTCCAGGAACTCATCCGGCGCGGCGTTCTCCAGGATTTCCAGCAGGTCCTGCACCCACCGATACTGGTGCACCTCCTTGCCGTCCGCCTTCTCGTCGGGCGCTTTGTACAACCAATGCGTTGCAACGCCGTTCTCGGCCTGCTCATGCATCTCTGCGGTGCGGATCTGCACCTCGATCTTCTGGTTGCGCGGCTCGCGCAGCGTCACGCCGGTGTGCAGGCTTTGGTAGCCATTCGATTTCGGAGTCGAGATGTAATCCTTGAACCGCCCCGCAATCACCGGATAGGCGGAATGGATCGCGCCCAACGCGGCGTAACAGGTGTCCTTGGTCGGGACCACCACACGGAACGCCATGATGTCCGACAATTGCTCGAACGTGACGTTCCGACGCTGCATCTTCTCCCAGATCGAGTAGGGCGACTTCTCCCGCCCGGTCACCTCGATCACATGCACGCCCGATTGCTCGCACACGCGCTTGAGCTCGTCACGCACTTCCTCGATGACATCTGCGCCCTGCCCGCGCAGGAAGTTCAACCGCGCCTGGATGGTGTCAAACGCCTCGGGGTCCAACTGCGCGAACGCGAGCGTCTGAAGTTCCGTCTTCACCGCGTCCATGCCGATGCGCTCGGCCAGCGGCGCGTAGATTTCCATCGTCTCGCGCGCGATGCGCTTCCGCCGCTCCGGGTCGGCCACGAAATGCAGCGTGCGCATGTTGTGCAGCCGGTCCGCCAGCTTCACCAGCAGCACCCGGATATCGCGGCTCATCGCCAACACCAGCTTGCGGAAATTCTCCGCCTGCTTGGTCCGGTCCGATTGCAGCTCCAGCCGCGTCAGCTTGGTGACGCCATCGACCAGCCCGGCGATCTCCTTGCCGAACCGCTGGCTGATCTCCGGCAGCTTGACCGGGGTGTCCTCGATCACATCGTGCAGCAGCCCGGTGACGATCGAGGCGGTGTCCAGCCGATACCCCGCCAGGATATCCGCCACCGCCACTGGATGCGTGATGTAGGGATCGCCGTTGTCACGCTTCTGCGCGCCATGCGCCTTCATCGCCAGCACATAAGCGGCGTCGATCAGCGCGGTGTCCGCCTTCGAATCGTAGGCGTGTACCTTCTCCGTCAGCTCGAACTGCCGCACGACGGACGGCCGGACACGGTCAGCAACCGCGACCGCCTGCGTGGTCCCGTCAGGCGCGTGAGCGGGTGCCCGGACCGGATGTCCCTGGGCGCCCGAGGTCATGGGACGTTACCGGCGCGGCCGGCCGCCAAGCTCCGCCTCGATCGCCGCCTCGATATCGTCGGGCGACATTTCCTCGTTCTCGGCCGGCAGGTTTGCCGCCTCTTCCTCGGCCGCCACATCCTGCAAGCCGAAGATGTTCTGGTCGGTCGGGATAAGATCGAGCACTTCCTCGTCCGCGGGCTCTGGCTCGGGCGCGCGCGACAACGATTTGATCAGGTCCTGCTCGATCCGGGCCAGCTCGATCGTCTCATCGGCGATCTCACGCAGGGCAACGACGGGATTCTTGTCATTGTCGCGATCCACCGTCAGCTCCTCGCCGCGCGACAGATTGCGCGCACGCTGCGAGGCAAGCAGAACCAGCTCGAACCGGTTGGGAACCTTCTGGACGCAGTCTTCAACCGTGACGCGCGCCATGCGCTCAACCTCCAGGCAATCAAAACGCGGGTGAATTCCCAATTTAGGCGTGTGCGGTGCACAACGCAAGTCGGGAGAGGAGCGGGCACGTGGCACCGGCCTTGTCTGGGGCGCCGTCTGGGGCGACAACCGATTTTCACCACGAGGTTAGCCGAGGACCGCGAAGCCGTGCGACACACGCGGCCTTGTCCATGTGGCAGATGTGTTCGATGCGCTTCCCGCGGAGCGCACGAATCGTGCTTGCCACGCCCCCTCGGCTGAAGCCTTGCCCCGGCTTCGTGGTGGTTCATGGTTCTCGTCCGTCATCGTGGTGAAATATCTGCGAAATCAACAACATACGCTGATTTCTCGCGCAGCGGCGCCGCGCGTAAATGGTGATCGTCGCCCGGCTGCACATAGGTCTGCCGCGTCGCGCGGCCCTCCACCATGGCGCCATCGATGATCAGAACGACAGCGGCCCGGTCATCGACCGCCCAGTAGAGAGACGCACGATCCTGTGTTGCTGGATGCGCCCCGGGCGCAGGCGATGATCGACCCGCGGGTGATCGCGCACATCGCAGACGCCCGCTGTTGTATCTGCGCTGGCATGCAACGCCATTGGCGATCGCGGCGCATGCGCTTGCACTCCTTGGTGAGGCGGACGCCAATGTGGTTGGCGTTGCCTTGACGCGTGCTGATGCGCGCGTGCATCTGCGCTCGGGCGTCGCCAATGCCGAGGTGTACCACCCACGCTACGGCGGCTACTTCCGGAGTAGGCAATGATGGCGCGACGCGTTCTGGTGACGGGCGGGGCGGGATATATCGGCAGTCATGTGGTCGCAGCGCTGGTGGCACGCGGCGACGACGTGGTGGTGCTGGACAATCTGTCGACCGGCCATCGCGCCGCGGTGAGCGAGGGCGCGCGGCTGGTAGTGATCGATCTGGCGGATGGCGGTGCGCTCGAGGCCGTGCTGGCCGAAGGGCCATGGGACGCGGTGCTGCATTTCGCCGGGCTGATCGAGGTCGGCGCCAGCATGCGCGAGCCGATGCGGTATCTGCTGGACAACGCGATGGTCGGCACGAAGCTGATTGGCGCGTGCGTGCACCACGGCGTGAAGCGGTTCGTGCTGTCGTCGACGGCGGCGGTGTTTGGCAGTGTCGCTGAGTCGCCGATTGTCGAGGATGCGCCGATCGATCCGGGCTCGCCGTATGGCGAGAGCAAGTGGATGCTGGAACGCGCGCTGCATTGGGCGGGGCGCATTCATGGGCTGAACAGCGCGGTGCTGCGGTATTTCAACGCAGCGGGCGCGGATCCAGCAGGGCGGCTGGGCGAGGATCACGATCCGGAGACGCATCTCATTCCGCTGGCGATTGACGCCGTGCTGAGGCGACGGGGGCAATTGTCGGTGTTCGGCACGGATTATCCGACGCCGGATGGGACCTGTATCCGCGATTATGTGCACGTGACCGATCTGGCCGAGGCACATCTGCTGGCGCTGGACCATCTGGATCGCGGCAGCGTGATGTGGAATCTCGGAACGGAAACGGGACATTCTGTGCTGGAAGTGCTGCGGGCGGTCGCGCATGTGGCGGGAAGGGAGGTGCCGCATGTGCTGGCCGCACGGCGGCCGGGCGATCCGCCGGTGCTGGTGGCATCGGCGAGGAAGATCCGGGCCGAGGCGGGCTGGCAGCCGCGCCACGCGGCGTTGGATGAGATCGTGCGCACGGCGTACGCGTGGCGATTGGCGCATCCGGATGGCTATGGGGATTGATGCCCGCATCACGCCCCTGCCCCTTACGAGCGGGCCTCCAGCCTTGGCGGCCACGCTCGGCGCGGTGGCGCGCGGCATGTTGCTACCGGCAGCGCTCGGGCCGCCGAGCCATCCATCCATGTTGATCGCGGCATCGCACGAGCGCACGGTGGCGGCGATCTTTGTCGATCTGCGCGGTTCCACCGGCTTGCCGACAGGCGGCTGCCGTATGATGCGCTGTATATCGTCGATCGTTACGCCGCGACGGTCAGCCACGCAGTTGCCGCGCAGGGTGGCACGGTCACCAGTGTCGCCGGCGATGGCATCACCGCCTTCTTCGACGCCAACGGCGCACCCGCCGAGGCACGCCGTCAGGCGGCACGCGCGATCGCGGTGCTGTGGCGGGCGCTCGATGCGTTGGCCGAGGACATAAGTGCGTAGTTCCAGCATGCATTGCGCTTTGCCGTCGGGTGCCATGTCGGGCTTGCAGTGATTGGCGGGCGCGCCCAGCCGCACGCCGTGCAGTTCCTCGGTGAGGTCGGCAATATCGCGGCACGGCTGGCGGCGCTGACCAAGGTGCTCGATTGCGTCTTGGTGCTGTCGCGCGGTGTAGTCGACGGTGCACGCCTGGGGGTGCTGACGCCACCGACACAGACGGTGCGGATCAGCAGCGTGACCGGAGAGGTCGAAACGATCGCGGTCCATTCCGCGGACACGCTGGACGCGTGGCTGGCGGCGGAGGAAATCAGCAGAGCCTGAGGCGCATCGTCAGCACGCGCTTGTCGCCGGGCGGGATCAGCAGCAGGCCCGGCTTGTCGAGGAACTCGCCGTCGAAGCCGACCGGGCTGGCTGTGCCATGCCAGGGTTCGATGCACAGGAAATCCCCGCCCGGGCGCATCCAGACGCCTAGCTCGCGGAACCCTTCCCATGACACTTCGATGACCTCGGCACCCGGCGCGGTGAAGCGGACGGAGCTGCTGGCGACCTGATCGAGGATCAGCGCGTCGGCCTCGAACAGCGCGGGGTCGAGCGCCAGCGTGCTGCCCTGGATCGGCGTCGGCTGCGGATCGCCGAGCAATCCGCCCGACAGGCGGCGGATCGGCGCTGGCTCCGGCTGGTCGAATTCCAGCACATGGGCGGCCTTTTCAAACTCATCACTCAGCGGCCAGCGAAATCCTGGATGCGCGCCGACCGAGGCCGGCAGCAGCTCCCGCCCGGTGTTGACGATGGTGAAACTGTTGACCAGCGCATCGTCTTCCAGCGCGAAGCCGACCTCGAAGCGAAAGCCGAACGGATAGACCGCGCGGCTGCCGCCGTCGTCGCGCAACACCAGGCGGCAGGACGTGGCGCTGCGGTTGAGCCAGGCGAACCGGTGGTCGCGTGCGAAACCGTGCTGGCCGAGCGTGTAGGTACGGCCGTTGTGGCGCAGCGTGTCGTCCTTCAGGCGGCCGACGATGGGGAACAACACGGGAGCGTGACGTGGCCAGATCGGCTCGGCCTGCCACAGCATTTCCGAACCGGTGGCATCACACAACGAGTACAGCTCCGCACCATCCGCCTTAATCGCGGCTGACAAGTAGCCATTCTGGATGACGTGCCTATCCTGCATTGCAGCATGATACAGACAGGTCTCGGGAAAACACCAGCCTGGAAGGGAAAGCGCGCGTCGTGCAGCCCCACATCATGGCATGGCCTGGCCCCCGGCATGACGATAGAGGATGGAGCGGAAGCGGATCGGCGTTAGGCGTTGGGTCCCATAACCAATGCTGGCTTCGACGGCTTGCCTTTCCTGTCGCCGCGCGCGAGATACGTTGCTCGCTTTGTCTCACCGCAGAAGCTATTGGCCGTTGGCCGTTTGCCAAGCAGTGATGAACTTCTTGATTTGAGTGTCCAACCGTTCAGTAACCGGGTGCTCCAACCCCGCCGACGGGACGGCGAGCGCAAGAGGCGCGGCTTCCCAGATACTCAGGGCCGCGAACACTTGCTCACCGTTGTAGTTGATGACAGGCTGTTCGCGGGCAAAAGCGCGCAATTCCGTCATGATGCCAACGGCGCACAGGCCGCCGTCGAGGGTCGCCACGGCGGGATGAACGAAGAGCCGCGGTTGAAACGCTAGGGAGTCTCCCTCGCGCCTACAGCGCTCGGACTGCTCGCAGTCCCAGGGAAGTTTGGCACCAGGCGGCGCAGTACTTAAATCGTGCAATGCCTTGTCGCGTTCGGACTGGAGCGCCCGCAGCTTGGCAATTCTGTCCACTCAGCCAATCGCGTCCAAGCCATCTTTATCCAGTGTCTCCGCACTGTGGTGCTCGAGAACATTCCGGTCGAGCTGGCAAGGCGAGGCGTTCCCCAGGCCACTCCCGTCGACAACCACATTGTCCGATACGGTGATGGCCTAGATCCCTCGGAGCCAGGGAATCCTGTAATCCGGCTGCGCGGCGTCTGCCGCAGGCCAGAGTGCAAATGCCACAAGCATGGCGGTGCGAACGCGGACTGATGCGAACTATAAACGGTGAGTTCCGGAAGTTGCAGTATCGGTTCCAAATCGCGCATCGCTACGACCACTTCCGGTCGCACCTCCCGACACTCTACACCGAACGTCATCTGTGTGAATCGTGGCCACGCTACCTCGTTCCTTGAATCAAACATTCAAGCAAGCTGCACACGTGCCAACATGCGGTCGGCAGGCAGAAAGTTTTCTAGCTATTGATCCCCTGCCAGGCGCGGAACCAGGCGACGAAGCGCGGGATGCCTTCCGACAGCGTCGTCGTGGGGGCGAAGCCGGTCAACGCGGCGATGGCGTCGACTGAGGCAAAGGTTTCCTCGACATCCGCCGGCGGGCGCGGCGCGGAGCGCACCACGGCGCGGCGACCGAGGGCCTGCTCGAGCGCGGTGATCAGCGCGCTGACCGGTTCGCTGCGGTGGTTGCCGATATTGAGCACGCGCACTGGCGGTGTACCGGGCGCGATCTCGGGCGGGTGGTCCAGCACACCCAGCACCCCGGCGACGATGTCGTCGATGTAGGTGAAGTCACGCCGCAGCGTGCCGTCGTCGTAGAGAGTGATCGGGTCGCCGGCGACGATCGCCTTGGCGAAGCTGTAATACGCCATGTCGGGGCGGCCCCAGGGGCCGTAGACAGTAAAGAAGCGCAGGCCCGTCTGCTTCAGACCGAACAGATGGCCATACGAGTAACTCATCAGCTCGTCGGCGCGTTTGGTGGCGGCGTAGAGGGAGACCGGCGTGTCGACGCGGTCGGTCTCGGCGAACGGCAGCGCCTGGTTGGCGCCGTAGACCGAGGAGGAGCTGGCATAGACCAGGTGGCGCAGGCCATCGATGCGGCGCGCGGCCTCCAGAATGACAAGATGACCGAGGACGTTGGCCTGCACGTACGCGTAAGGGTCGACGAGGGAGTGGCGCACGCCGGCCTGCGCGGCGAGATGGACGATGCGATCAATGGATTTGTTCTGGCGAGTGATCTCCGCGACCGCGTCGCGATCGGAAACATCCACGTGATGGAAAGCAAAACCCGCGCCCGGCGTGAGGCGGTCGAGCCGCGCCTGCTTCAGACGGACCTCGTAATAATCGTTCAGGTTGTCGAGGCCGATCACCTGTTCCCCGCGCGCCAACAGGGCCTCGGCGACGTGGTAGCCGACAAAGCCAGCCGCGCCTGTGAGCAGGATGGTCATGGGTGGCAGGCGGGGCTGGGTCGTACGCCTCTCCCGCCATGCGGGAGAGGTCGGAACGCGAAGCGTTCCGGCCGAGGGTGTGTGCCGCTTGCCCCACCCTCACCCGCGGAGCGGGAGAGGTGTACGTAAGGGGGCATCACAGTGGCCGGGTGACGAGGCGGTCTTCCAGCAGCTCCAGCACTGCGTGGCCGAGCGCGATATGGCATTCCTGGATGCGGGCGGTTTCCTGGTCGGGAACCAACAGCACATGGTCGCAATGGGCGATCGCTGGCTCCCCTGCCCCGCCCAGCAGCCCGACCGTCACGATCCCCATTTCGCGCGCTGCGGTCAGCGCCCGCACCACGTTGGGCGAGCGGCCCGAGGTGGTGATGCCGAACAGCACGTCGCCCTTGCGGCCGAGGCCGCGCAGCGGGCGCTCGAACGCCATGTCGTAGCCATAGTCGTTACCGACGGCGGTCAGCATCGCCGGGTCCAGGGTCAGAGCCAGGGCGGCGATCGACGGGCGCTCCACCGCGCCGCGCAGGCGGATCAGCATCTCGGTCGCCAGGTGCTGGCTGTCGGCGGCCGAGCCGCCATTGCCACAGAACATCAACTTGCCGCCGCCGCGCAGGCTGGTTTCGCAGGCGTCGATCACGCCGACGACGGCGGCCGCCAGTTCGGAAGCGACGCGCCGCTTGAGATCGGCGGATTTGGTCATCATCGCGGCGAAACGGCCGATCTCGGTCATGAAGGGTCCGGCGGTCAGTGGTTGCTCATCACCCTTCTACAACTGACCACTGACCACTGACCACTCAGGGTTATTGCGCCACCCAGCCGCCATCGACCGAGATCGGCGCGCCGGTGATGGTCTTGGCGCCGTCCGAGCACAGGAACACCGCCAACGCTCCCATCTGCTCCGGCGTGGAGAATTCCAGCATTGGTTGCTTTTCGCGCAGGAAGTTCTCCGCCTCGGTCTTCGTGTCGATGCCGGCGGCCTTGGCCTTGTCGGCGATCTGCTTTTCCACCAGCGGGGTCAGCACCCAGCCGGGGCAGATCGCGTTGACGGTGATGCCATCGTTGGCGGTTTCGACCGCGGCGACCTTGGTCATGCCGAGCACGCCGTGCTTGGCGGCGACGTAGGCGACCTTCTGCGGACTGGCGACCAGACCATGCGCCGAGGCGATGTTGATGATGCGGCCCCAGCCCTTCTTCTTCATGCCCGGGATCGCGGCCTTCATGCCGTAGAACACACCCGAGAGATTGATGGCGATGATCTGCTCCCACTTCTCATTGGGGAAATCCTCGACATTGGCGACGAACTGGATGCCGGCGTTGTTCACCAAGATGTCGAGCGCGCCCAAAGTCTTATGGGTCTCGGCCACCATCGCGTCGATCTGGTCGGCTTTGCTGATGTCGGCACCCGAGTAGCCGACGCGGACGCCGAATTCCTTTTCCAGGCCGGCGCGCTCTTCCTCGATCTTCGCGGCGTCGCCGAAGCCGTTCAGCATCAGATCGGCGCCGGCCGCGCCTAAGGCGCGCGCGATGCCCAGGCCGATGCCGCTGGTTGATCCGGTGACCAGGGCCACCCTTCCCTTCAAACTCATCAAACTCGCTCCTAATTGCGTGGGTCAGGCCAGGTAGTCGTACAGCACCCTGCCATAGGGCAGGGTGAGATCGGCAATCAGATGCCGGCCGAACAGGATCTTCCGCACTGGCAAATCGGCCACACGGCAGTTCACATGCGGCACCAGGTGCAGCCGCGCGGGACCGGCCCAGGCGCCCTTCAGCGTGATGTCCTGCAAATGGTAGCCGACGAGCTGGGCGATCTTCGGGCCTCCATCGACATCGGGAATGAACTTCAGGTTGACACTGAGTTTGCGCATGCCCTCGAGCGTCGCGGCGTGGTCCTGCGCCAGGGACTGGTATTTGTAGCCCATGGTGCCGAACGCGACTTCCCGTTCATCGTAACGCAACGCGCCGGTCAGCGTGTCATGGATCACCCTCAGGTCGGGCCTGCCAATCTTCTTGGGGAAGCCCCAGATTTCGCGCCCGCCGGTGGTTGGGGGTTCGTCGTCCAGGAACATCATCGCGCTATAATTGCATGGCGTTCCGTTCCACTTCGCGGCGATGTTGATGCCGCTTTCCTGGTAGCTGCCGAAGCCGCTGCTATCCAGCATCTTCATCCATTCGAAGATGACGTGGTTGCCGTCGGGTTCCAGCGGCTCGGGCAGCATTTCGCGGATCGCGTCTGGGTCGGATTCGTAATGGATCAGCAGGTATTCGCGATCGATGAACCGGTACGGCCCTTTCGGATAGCTGGGGCTGCTGAGCGGCATCGAGGAGGCCGCGAGAATTTCGTCCCGTGTCATTCTGTCATCCCTCCGTCATCTTCGCGCAGCAGACTGCGTTTAAAATTGGCCGGATTGTATGAAAGTTGCCAGAAATATTGCGTTGCACAAATTGCGCATTGACCGGGGGCACATCAAGGCGCAGGGGCTGGGACGTAAACCCGTGATCGCGCCCGCACCGGCCCAGCAGGAGGGGTAAAGCCATGGACACCGTGTCGGTTCCGCCAACCCACCGTCCCGATGGCGCCTGGCGACCTGAGGGGGCCGATCGCATCGCGCTGGTCCTGCAGGGCGGCGGCGCGCTGGGGGCTTATCAGGCCGGCGTCTATCAGGCGCTGCACGAGGCGGGGCTGGAGCCGGACTGGCTCGCCGGGGTCTCGATCGGCGGCATCAACTCGGCGATCATCGCGGGCAACCGGCCGGAGCACCGGCTGGAGCGGCTGCGGGAGTTCTGGGAAACCATCACCGCGCGGCATGTGTGGTTTTACACGCCGGACGGCGACGATCCACGCAAGGCGCGCAACTCGTGGTCGTCGTTGCTGACGCTGATGCAGGGCCAGCCGGGTTTTTTCACGCCGAACACGCCGAACCCGTGGCTCAGCCCGCGCGGCGCGAAGACCGCCACCAGCTTTTACGACAACGCGCCGCTGCGCGAGACGCTGTTGCGGCTGGTGGACTTCGACCTGCTCAATTCGAAGACGACACGTTACGCCTGTGGTGCGGTGAACGTAGCGAACGGCAACTTCTCGTATTTCGACAGCACCCAGACGGTGATCGAGCCTGAGCACATCATGGCGAGTGGTGCACTGCCGCCGGCGCTGCCGATGGTACGGATCGGTACCGACTATTTCTGGGACGGCGGCCTGGTGTCCAATACGCCGCTGCAATGGCTTCTGGAGAATGCCGGGCCGGTCGGCATGATCGTGTTCCAGGTGGACCTGTTCAGCGCGCAGGGCGCGTTGCCGCGCGACATGTATGACGTGCTGGCGCGGCAGAAGGACATTCAGTACTCCAGCCGCACGCGCCTGGTGACGGACTACTTCCGCCATCAGCAGCACACCAACACGTTACTCAAGCGGGTGCTCGACAAGCTGCCGGAAACCGAGCTCGACGATGAGATGCGGGAAGCGAGGCAGCGCTTGGCCGCAATGCCGGAGATCAACATCCTGCACCTGATCTACCAGCAGCTCGCCTATGAAGGGCAGGCCAAGGACTACGAGTTCAGCGGCACCTCGATGCGCGAGCATTGGGATGCGGGATACCGCGATACGCAGCGGACGCTGAGCCACAAGGATTGGCTGCGGGTGGTTCACAATGATGGCGGCGTGGTGGTGCACGACGTGCACCACAGCGAGCCGTAGCGGTGCGGGTTCTGGCGGGGCGGTGACGCACGGGCTAGGGTCGTGGGAGAAACACGGAGGCGTCCATGATCATCGAAATGCGCAGCTATCAGCTCAAGCCCGCCTCGATCCCGCAGTTCGAGGAACGGTTCGGCGCGGCATTGCCCGGACGGATGACGTTCTCGCCGCTGGCGGCGTTCTGGCACACCGAGGTCGGACCGCTGAATCAGGTGATCCATGTCTGGCCGTATGACAGTCTCGATCAGCGTATGGCGATTCGCAGTGCGGCGATCGCCAGCGGCAAATGGCCGCCCGCGACGAGCGAATTCATTGTCGACATGAAGAGCGAGATCTTCATCCCCGCGCCGTTCTCGCCACCGCTGGAGCCGCGGGAGCTGGGCGGGATTTATGAGATCCGGATGTACACGTTCGCGGCCGGCGCGATTCCGGGTGTGATCGCGCGGTGGAGCGAGAAGATCGGGGAACGGGTGAAACTGTCGCCGCTGGTGGGGGCGTGGCATTCGGAGCTCGGTGCGCTGAACAAGTGGATGCACATCTGGGCGTACAAGGATGCCAATCACCGCGCGCAGGTGCGGGCCGAGGCCGTGGCAAAGGGTATCTGGCCGCCGGGATCGGCCGCGGCGGGCGTGCTGCTGAAACAGGAGAACATGCTGGTGGTGCCCGCGAAGTTCTCGCCGCTGCGGTAGTAGACGGCGTTGACATTCAGGATTCCGGCTCGACGGGAAATCTGATTCAAGCTCCTTTTGTGGGAGCGTCAGATGTCGTCGGTTCGGCTGATGTTGAAAGACCACCAGTGGGAGCGGATGCGGCCGCATCTGCCGGGTAAACCGAGTGATCCGGGCAGAACGGGCGCGGACAACCGGCTGTTTGTCGAGGCCATCCTTTGGCTCGCCCGAACCGGCGTGCCGTGGCGCGATCTGCCTGATAGCTTTGGAAATTGGAACAGTGTTTTCGTCCGCTTTTCCCGATGGTCCAAAGACGATGTGTGGGATCGGCTGTTTGCGGCGATGGCCGACGACCCTGACTTCGAATACATCATGATCGACAGCACCATCGTCCGGGCGCATCAGCATGCGGCGGGCAAAAAGGGGGGGCTGAAGCTCGCGCGATCGGCCGTTCGCGGGGTGGCTTGACCACAAAAATCCATGCCGTTGTCGATGCCCTGGGCAATCCTCTTCGGTTCATCCTGTCGCCCGGGCAGGTCAGCGACATCACCCAGGCCGAGGCATTGATCGTCGACCTGCCCGCCGAGCATGTTCTGGGTGACAAAGGCTACGATGCAAAATCGTTCCGCGATACCATCACCGAGCAGGGCGCTGTTGCAGTCATCCCACCCAGAAAAACGTCGCCCCAGGTTCATTGTGACTTCGCGCTCTACTGCGAGCCCAATCTGGTCGAGCGCTTCTTCCTCAAGATCAAGCATTTCAGGCGAATCGCAACACGCTACGAACAAACACCCAGGGCATTCATGTCCATGCTCTCAATCATCAGCGCATTCATCCGGACACGTTGAATGTCAACACCGTCTAGTACAACGTCACTTCTCCCGCGCAGCGGGAGAGGCGTCCGATGAGTGGGCCTAGATCGGGCAGAAGGTGCCGTCCTCGCGCAGCATTGCCAGGATGCCCGTGCGGACATCGAAATGTGCGCCGCGCAGATGGAGGCGCCCGTTGGCGACCCGCTCGGCGACCCAAGGGAAGGTACGGAGATTGGTGAGCGAGAGCTGAACTGTTGCGTACTCGCAAGCGAGCTGGGGATCCGCGGGCGTGCATTCCAGCGCGCGCCTGGCCGGGGCGGCGACGCGGATCCAGGGGGTGAGGAAGTCGCCCATCGGCGGGGGCACGCCTTCCAGCAGCGCGCGTATGCCGCCGCACATGCCGTGGCCCATGACGATCAGGTCGCTCACCTCGAGACCCAGCACGCCGAACTCGATCGCGGCGCTGGTGCCGTGATAGGCGCCGTCGGGCTGATAGGGCGGTACCAGGTTGGCGACGTTGCGCACGGTGAAGATCTCGCCAGGGCCGGCGTTGAATATCATTCCTGGATCGACGCGACTGTCGGAGCAGGCGATCACCATCGCGCGCGGACGCTGGCCTTGTTCCGCTAGAGCTTCGAAACGACGGCGCTGCTCCGGCCACGTGCTGTCACGGAACCGACGGTAACCTTGAATCAGATTGTCCATGAGGCGGCTAGGCTTTCAATGCGAGGCGATATGCAAGCCGTCATTCGAGGCGCGAAGCGACGCAGAGCAATCTCGACCCGAGGGTGCATGAACCGTGAAGCCACTCTGGCCTGAGATTGCTCTTCGTCGCTTCACGCCTCGCAACGACAATTCGGGGGCGTTAGGCAGCCAGGATCTCTGCCGCGGCGTCGGCCAATGCCTGGCAGCCCAGTACGATGTCCTCGTCCTTCGTATCCTCGGTCCAGTGATGGCTGATACCGCCGATGCTGGGGACGAACAGCATCGCGGATGGCAGTTGCTCGGCGAAGATCTGCGCGTCGTGGCCGGCGCCGCTGGGGATGCGAATATGCGCGCCAGGGGCGGTGCGTTCAGCCGCGCGTTCCAGCGCGGCCTGGAAGCCGGCGTCCATCAGCTTCGGTGTCGAGCGCGACAGGTTGGTCAGCGTCACCTTGCAGGGGCCGGCGTTAGCCTCGGCGACCAGAGCTTGCAGCGCGTTCTCCATCGCTTGCAGGATAGCGGGATCGGCGTCTCGGAACTGGAACAACATTTCGGCGCCGCCGGGCACGATGCTGGCGGCACCGGGGTTCAGCAGGATGCGGCCGGTGGTCCAGACGCTACGCTTGCCGGCAACCTGGGGGAAGCGCGTCTTGATCGCCTGTCCCAGTTCCATCAGCGCCACGCCGGCGTCCTTGCGGATTGCCATGCGCGTGGTGCCGGCGTGATTCTGCACGCCCTCGAAACGGATACTGTACTGCCAGATGCCGACGATGGAGGTGACGATGCCGAGCTTCAGGCCGGTGCTGTCGAGTTCGTCACCCTGCTCGATATGAGCTTCCAGGTAACCGCGGTAGCGCGCAGGGTCGAGGCGGGCGCGTGGTCGGCCAGTGAGCCCCGCCTGCGCCAGCGCGTCCGGCAGCTTGGTGCCGTCGTGGCGGTTGATCGCGCGGGCGATCTCGGCGTCGTCCGTGCCACGGACGAAGGAATGGCTGCCGAGGAAATTGCCAAAGTGCCCTTCCTCGTCGGCCCAGGCGCCGACCTCGATGCCGTGGCCGAGGGCGCGGGCGACCTCCAGGCCATAGATCACGCCCATCGCGCCATCCAGCCAGCCAGCATAGGGCTGGGTTTCCAGGTGGCTGCCCAGCAGCAGCTTCGGGCCGGAAGCGGCGCTGCGGCAGATCACGTTGCCGATGCCATCGGTCTCGGGCTCCAGACCGGCCTCGCGGGCGCGGCAGGCGAACCATTCGCGCGCCAGCATGTCGTCGGCCGAGTAGGTCGGCCGGTGCACGCCGGTTTTGTAGACGCCGATCGCGCGCAACGCGTAGAGGTCACCGAGCAGGCGGTCGGCATTAATCTTCGGCAAGCTGGTCTCCTTCGTCGGGCGCAGGCGCTGCTAACGGGCGAAAGATCCACGGCGGAGCGCGCGGGGATGCTAGGGCTACCCCCGACAGACCGGACATGGCAAGCGCATGCGCGTGTCGGTGATGGGTCAGTTTGAACTTGCGATTTCGGGTCCAATTGGCCGTCGGGCACTCCGAGTGGGTGATCGCGAAGGCGGTCATTCGCTGACTTGGGGCGAGGCTCGCTAAGCGCCATATCCGCTATTCTTCCGGTGGGGCTGGTGCCGGGGAAGCGGACATTCGCCCCAATCGCTCAACTGGCCGGGATGGATGGGGGTCGGGCATGGTCCCCCGGCTTCCGAGCGCCCCGACCAGCTTAGATCCGGTCACGTTACCTGGCGCGTAGCGACGGTGACGCGCCACTCGGAAGGCGCCGGGGTCCCGAGATCGCAGTCTGGCTTGCATACTGTCGCATCCGCATACTTCGTGCTCACGCAGGCAGCTCGGCGTGCTCCAGGTTCTCAGCACGCTCTGGCGCGAGACGAATGGTCGAAGCTGGCGCTATTCACTTGCTCAGGCCTGGTTGAGTAGGGGCTCGACGATCAACTCCCCTGTCTTGAAGCGTCGCGGGCCGAGCTGCGCAAGGATCGGATCGTTCGTGTCGTTGTCGATCACCAGGTCCGCCATCATGCGGCCCACCGCGGGCGAGGTCATCAGACCACGGAAGGAGGAGACTGCGACGTACAGGCCTTCCACCTCAGTCTCTCCGAGGATCGGCTGCATATCCGGCGTGACACTAGAGACGCCGCCCCAGGTGCGCAGGATGGGGACATCGGCCATGGGTGGCAGAAGATCGGTGATCTTCGGTGCAGCGTAGGCCAGGAAGTCCGGCGTGGATTCAATGCTGGTGCCCTCGCGCGGCCGCGCCACGACGAAGACGATGGAGCCACGATCCACTTGATTGACCGAAATGTGATGCTCAAGCGAAACGAGGATCGGCTTGACCATCTGCGCCCGCGGCACTGTTACGATCGCTTCCTTGGGTAGGCTCACGACAGGAACCTCGGCGCCCAGTGGGGCGAGAAGCTGCGGAACCGCCCAGTCCGTGCAAAGCAGCACGCGCTTGGCCTCGACCGGACCACCCGTCAGACTGACCTGGAAGCTGCCGTTGGATTTCTCGAGCCGTTCGACGCGCGTGCGATAGCGCACCTCGACGTTGGGATCGCGGCGGCAAGCGCGCAGCAGCGCATCGAGCAGCCGGAACGGCGAGATGCTCCCATCCTTTCCACAGAACGACCCACCAACGAGACGATTGCGCCCGAGACCAGGCACCATCCTGACGCACTCATCAGCATCAAGCAGCTCGCTCGGCACGCCCAGCCGGTGTTGTGTCGGCAGCACCGAGTCGAGCGTCGCAAACGCCTTGTCGCTGTGCGCGAGAACCAGATAGCCATCCTGCTTCAGTTCGAGGCCTTGCGGATAGTCGAGCTGATCGACCGCGGTTTCGAAGAACCGCAGACTTTCTTGGCAAAGGCGGATGTTGAGCTCCAGCCCCCATTGCATTCGAAACCCGGCACCATTGCGGCCTGACGCACCGCTGGCGAACTCGCCTTCATCGACCACGAGAATCCGCGCACCCGACTGGCGCTTTGCCATCCACCACGCGGAGGAAAGCCCATAGGCACCAGCACCGACGATCAGCACATCAACCGCCGGGAGGCTCATGCGTCGACTGCCTTCTTCTGTGCGACCACCGCGCCGAAGGTGATAGGCCGTACCATCGGCCTGGGGGTCATAATGACGGGCGGGGCGATCCCCGCATGTAGCTCCGACAACGCCGCAACCGCGCGCAGGCAGGTCCGACCGCCGCACCAGCCCATACCGCTGCGGACATTACGCTTGACCGCGTTCAGTGACGAATGCCCCGCGTCCAACGCAGAACGAATGTCGCGCAGCTTTACGTTCTCGCACCGGCACACCACGGTGTCATCGGTTGTCAGATTCCACAGTCCTCGCGGCACACGCAGCGTGGTTCGCACCGCGGTCTGGAACGCCTGGTGCCGCTGCCGCCGGCCCAGCGCCGTGCGCAGCGCCGCCGTCATTGTGGCATCGCCGATAGATTTCGGGGGCACGGCCGCTGCCGCACCGACGATCTGTCCTTCCGCTTCCGCGACGAGCGCACCGCGCACGGCGGCGACATCACCGGCCACGAACAGACCGCTGATGGAGGTGCGACCGAACTCATCCGACGCCGGCAGCCAGCCACCACGATCGGCGTCAAACCGCAGCTCCGCTCCGGCCATTGCCGCCAGCTCACTGTTCGCCGCAAACCCGTAGTTCACCGCCAGCAGGTCGCACGCGATCTCGCGCTCAGCTCCGGGCACGACATGGCCGCCCGCATCTACCCGCGCCAGCACGACCGCTTCTAGCCGCTCCGTCCCGATCGCGCGGATCGGCACATGGGCGGACAGTTGCGCGACGCCGGCACGCCGAATGGTGCGGAGATAGCGCAGGCCCTCGTAGACGATCTGCCGCCCTTGCCAGAGTGCCCTCGGATTGCCAAGCATCTCACGCAAGGGTCGCAGACTCGCCAACGCCGCGACGTCGCCGCCGGCACGCAGAAGTTGCGCGGCAACAACAATTGGCAGCGGCCCGCATCCGGCGATGACCGCGCGTTTTCCTGGCAGTACACGCTGCGATTTGAGAACCGCCTGCGCGCCCCCCGCGAACATCACGCCCGGCGTCGTCCAGCCAGGGAACGGGATCGCCATCTCGCGCACACCGGTCGCCAGCACGATCGCATCCGGGCGCAGCACTTCGCTGCCAGCACCGTAGGCAACATGCAGTTCCCCATTGCCAAATAGCGCGTAGACGTTGGCATCAGGTCGATAGTCGACGCGTGACGCCACCGACTGGAAGCGTGCGAGGATGTCGTGCTTGCGCGCCCGTTCGCCCGCCTCCGCGTACTCGCTATCGCCCAGCGCCGAATGCGCCTGCCGATAGATCTGTCCCCCGGGGCGCGCGGCTTCATCCAGCAGCGTAACGTGCGCGCCACGTGTTGCCGCCTCGGTCGCGGCCGCCAGACCAGCCGGCCCGGCGCCGACGACGACTATTGATCGCTGCACGGATCGAGCCCCTGCTGTCGACGCACATTCATCCCTGGTCGCGCCAGCGTCATGCAAGCGCGGATATCGGCGCTGCCGTCAATGCTGCAGCGGCATTCCCAACAGACCCCGATGCCGCACACCGCCCCTTTGGGCAGCCCGGCTTCGTCCACCCGCAGACATCGTTCGCCGGCGGCAATTAGTGCCGCGGCGACACTTTGCCCCTCTCGCGCAGCGATCGTTTTGCCTTCGAAGAAGAACTGAAACCCCGACATCAGCCTGCCTTTCGCACGATGCCAGGATCAACGCTGTTTCCTGACAGGATAATAGGTTCTTGACAAGAATTTCATCGCGTGCAACGGTCTTGTCAACCGCGAATTCCGCCGCAAGCACAAACCCATGTGCACGGTAGAAACGCCGAAACACCGGCATAATCGCGGAGCCAATAAACAGGAGGCCATGGTGCGACTGCTCCGTCTTTTGCCAGTCTTCGTCTGTCTTGTATCTGGCACGGGCGTCGCGATGGCCGCCGATCCGGGTTCGACCTGGGACCATGTCATGAGCACCAAGAAACTGGTGAGCTGCGTGGTCCCGTCCTATCAGCCGTATTCATGGAAGGATCAGGACGGGAGCTGGCAAGGCTTCGCCGTAACGATGGCGAAAGATGTCGCCAAGGACCTGCATGTCGCGCCGGAGTTCATTGAATCGGGCTTCTCGACGGTCGTGTTAGACTTGCAGAGCGGCAAGTGCGATGACTTCTTCGGCTTCAATGCCACGCCAGAGCGGGCGCTCGCGATCGATTTCGCCGGACCGCTCTACACGCTTGGGTTCGGGGCACTGGATCGCAAGGGCTGGAAAGCGCCGGGCGATCACTGGGCCGATCTGAACGACCCATCCATTCGTGTGTGCTATTCGATCGGCAACAGCTCCGAACAGCAGATCAAACGCTTTGCGCCGAAGTCAACGCAGGTGGCGCTTGGAAGTTCCAATGACTGCGTGCTGGCACTGATGGCGGGTCGGGTCGATCGCTACATCGACGGGATCATGGGCAGCATGGGCGCGATGCACAAGAACCCACAACTGGGTCCTGTGCATGTCATGACGCCGTCCTATGCTCTGCCGTCCTATGCCGGGACGCGGCTGGACGGCGATGGACGCTTCCAGAAGTTCCTGCAGCGTTGGAGCGAGTACAACCGCGCGAACGGCAACATCACGCAATGGCTGACGGACTCCGTGGGCAGCATTGGCATCACTGCCGCCGATATTCCCCCCGACGTTCAGTTCTAGGCGCCTATCCGCCCATTCCACCCAGGAAGCAAAGCACCGACAAATACCGCACCGGTGTGCTGAGCAGTTCCTCCGGCCCATGCGGCACGTCGGCCTGGAACAGCAGCGAGTCGCCCTCTTCCATCAGGAATGTCTTGTTGCCGTGCCGATAGTTGAGCTTGCCTTCCAGCACGTAGATGAACTGTGTGCCCGATCGATGCAGGAATGGCATGACGCGTGAAGCGTCGGTGTAGGACATCAGATACGGCTCGACCGCGATGCCCTTCGCTGTGGTCTGGCCGAGTACGCGGTATTCGTGGGCGATGCTCAGGCCGTCGCGATGCACCAGCATGCCTTCGCCGGCGCGCACGAACGTCGCGTCGGTGACTTCGTCGAATTCGCGGAACAGTGACGTCACCGGCACCTGCAGCGCGCGTGCCAGCGCACGGATACTGGCGAGTGACGGCGAGATCGCGCCGTTCTCGATCTTCGAGACCATGCCTGGCGACAGTCCGGCGCGGGCGGCAAGTTCCGAGATGCCAACGCCCGCACGACGGCGGAATTCCCGAACGACCTGGCCGAGTGCCGATTCAAGTCGATTGTCCGCCTTTTGGCTCGGTGCCGCGCCGCGCTTCGATTTTGCCGGGCGGGAGCGCGCGGCCGCCTTCTTCGCCGTTTTCACCGGTTTCCCCATGACTGTCACAACCCACAGATGGTTGCCCTTATCATATTCACGGGCAT
This sequence comes from Acetobacteraceae bacterium, assembly GCA_035486355.1. GTDB lineage: Bacteria > Pseudomonadota > Alphaproteobacteria > Acetobacterales > Acetobacteraceae > Palsa-883. The sequence goes on along the minus strand of DATHNE010000116.1, from coordinate 19,488 downwards.
GGAACATATCTTTCCTATCAGGATAGTTTTTTCTTGACAGAAAACCCTGCGCGTCTGATTTTTTGCGGGCTGACGATCACTCGAAGAAGCAACATCACCCGGGGCGGGTGTTTTTGAAGGTGATTGGCTGCGTGACGGGTCTGCCGGTCCGGGGGAGACGGATCGAATCACGGGAGTCACCCGCCAATGGGGTACAGTTGGGATTTCGGTGCGGTCACGTTGCATCCGCACATGTGGCTGTGGGGCTTCGTCGTTACCGTATCGTATTCGACTGCGACCATTGTTGGCGGCCTGCTGATCGGCGTAGTCTGCGGCATGCTGATGCTGAGTCACCGGTGGATCCTGGTGTCACCCGTCAATGGCTTCGTGCAGGCCTTTCGCTGCACGCCGCTGCTGATTCAGATCATCTGGTTTTATTACGCACTGCCCGTCGCGGCCAATATCACAATCCCCGCCTGGTTCGCCGCCGCACTTGGCCTAACATTCTACATGGCGGCGTTTTCGGCGGAAATTTTTCGTGGCGGTCTGCAATCCATCGATCGGGGACAGTGGCAGGCAGCGCGTGCGATCGGCATGCTGCCGTGGCAGGTGATGCATCGTGTCATTCTGCCGCAGGCCGCGCGGCGCATGCTACCGCCCTTCGTCAACCAGTCGGTGCTTCAGATCAAGAACACCTCATTGCTGTCGGTGATCGCGGTGCCGGATCTGATGTATCAGGCGCAGTTGATGGTGTCGGAGACGTTCCGGCCACTGGAGATCTACACCAGCCTCGGCGTCGCCTATTTCGCGATGCTGTATCCGTTGCAGAAGCTGGCGAAGAAACTGGAGCGGCGCGATGATATCTGACGCGCCCAGACGCGCGGAGCTGTCACTCGATCCGCCAATGATCGAGATCGACGAACTGCATAAATGTTATGGCGAGCTCGAGGCGGTGAAGTCGGTCTCGCTCCAGGTCGCACGTGGCGAAGCCCGATTCATCATCGGCCCCAGTGGCTGCGGCAAGTCCACATTCCTGCGCTGCATCAACCTGCTTGAAGTGCCAACACGTGGACGCATGCGTGTGGGTGAAACCAGTATGGCGTTCGGCCCGAATACGAAACCGCTGCCGACGCGCGCGCAGGCGGAATTTCGCGCCCGTGTTGGCATGGTGTTCCAGCAGTTCCATCTGTTTCCACACATGACCGCGCGAGAGAACGTGATGGAGGGGCCGCGCACCGTGAAGCGCTTGCCGATCGCCGAGGCCCGTGACATTGCCGACGAGCTGCTGGCCAAGGTGGGACTGTCGGCCAAGCGCGAGACCTATCCGCGGCATCTGTCGGGTGGTCAGGCGCAGCGTGTGGCCATCGCACGCGCCCTCGCGATGGCCCCCGAAGTGGTGCTGTTCGACGAGGTGACGTCGGCGCTTGATCCGGAGCTGGTCGACGAGGTTCTCGCCGTCATCCGGCAGCTCACCGAGGAAGGCATGACGATGGTCGTCGTGACGCATGAGATGGCGTTTGCCCGCGAGGTCGCCTCTGCGGTCACGTTCATGGATGGCGGCGCGATGGTCGAGCAGGGCTCCGCGGAGCAGATCCTCGAGCACGCGACGAACCCGCGCCTGGTGTCGTTCCTTCGCCGGTTCAGGCGGTGAGGACGGACCGCACGATGCAGCGCTATTCCATCTTCAGTCTGTTGCGCAATGCGATGACCTATCATCGCAACTGGGCCGAGGCCTGGCGCAGCCCCGACCCGAAACCGGCGTACGATGTGGTTATTGTGGGTGGCGGCGGACACGGGCTGGCGACGGCGTACTATCTTGCCAAGGAGCACGGCATCACCAACATCGCGGTGCTAGAGAAAGGCTGGCTGGGCGGCGGCAACACCGGGCGCAACACGACGAACGTGCGGTCCAACTACATCCTGGAACGCAACTCCTACTTCTACGAATTCTCGTTGAAGCTGTGGGAAAAACTCAGCCAGGACCTGAATTACAATGTCATGTTCAGCCAGCGTGGTGTGCTGATCACCGCGCATTTCGATGCACAGACCCAGGCGTTGCTGCGGCGCGGCAATGGCATGCGCGTACTCGGGATAGACGCGGTGTTTCTGAACCGCGAGCAGATGCGCCAGAAGGTGCCGATCATGGACTTCTCGCCCACCGCACGGTTTCCGGTAACGGGCGGTCTGTTGCAGCCGCGTGCCGGGGTTGCGCGTCACGATGCGGTGGCGTGGGGGTTTGCCCGTGGCGCCGATGCGCGCGGTGTCGACATTATCCAGAACTGCGAGGTCACCGGGTTCCCTACGGACGCTGGCCGCGTCACCGGGGTCGAGACGACACGCGGCTTCATCGGGGCGAAGAAGGTTGGCATCGCGGTGGCCGGCCATACCAGTCAGGTTGCCGCGCTCGCGGGGCTGCGGATGCCGATTGAGTCGCATCTGCTGCAGGCGATGGTGACAGAGCCAGTTAAGCCGCTGCTAAACGTTTCACTCTCGTACGGTGCCGGGCATTTCTACACCAGCCAGACTGACAAGGGCGAACTGGTGATGGGCGGCGATCTCGATGGGTACAACTCCTACGCGCAGCGCGGCAACCTGCCGATGGTGGAGCATGTGGCGGCGGCCGCTGTCACCGCGGTGCCGTGCCTGAGCCGGCTGCGCATCATGCGCCACTGGGCAGGAATCGTGGACATGACAATGGACGGCAACCCGATCATCGGCAAAACACCGATCGATGGGTTGTACCTCAATGGCGGCTGGTGCTATGGCGGCTTCAAGGCGACCCCTGGCTCGGGCTGGGTGTTTGCCTACACGATCGCCAATGACCGGCCACACGACCTCAACGCACCGTTCAATCTCGATCGTTTCCGCAACGGCTATACGATCGATGAACGCGGCGTTGGCCCTTATCCACCGTTGCACTGACATTAGCCATGCTGATCCCCTGTCCACATTGCGGTGAACGACCCCACTCGGAATTCATCTATGGCGGCGATGCCACATTATATCGGCCTGCGGATCCCACACGTGTATCAGATATGGAATGGTACGACTACGTGTATCTCCGTACCAATCCACGCGGCCCGCACAATGAATTCTGGCACCACACGTTGGGCTGCGATCAGTGGATTGAAGTGACACGCGACACGCTGACCCATCGTATTCTTGCGGCAGCCGCGATCGGGAGCAGCGCGGCGGGGGACACGCCATGAGCGCGCAGCCGTTTCGTCTCGCGCAAGGTGGACTGATCGCGCGTGACACGGCGCTGCGCTTCGCCTTCAACGGCAGGTCATACACTGGATTCTTGGGTGACACGCTGGCATCGGCGTTGCTGGCCAATGATGTGCGCATCGTCGGGCGCAGCTTCAAATACCACCGGCCACGCGGCGTGTTCGGTCTGGGGGCGGAAGAACCGAACGCACTGGTGCAGCTTGGTGTTGGTGCGCGCAGTGAACCGAACAGCAAGGCGACGCAGACGGAGCTGTACGATGGGCTGGTGGCGGCAAGTCAGAATTGCTGGCCCACGGTGGAGTTTGATCTTGGCAGTGTGACCGGACTGTTCGGTCGGCTGTTTCCAGCAGGCTTCTACTACAAGACCTTCATGTGGCCACCCGGCCGCTGGATCGCGTGGGAACCGCTCATCCGCCGTATGGCTGGTCTGGGTAAGGCGTCATTGTTGCCCGATCCGGATCGTTACGAGCACCGTCATGCGCATTGCGACGTCCTTGTGGTGGGCGCCGGTGCCACGGGTCTCGCGGCGGCACTGGCCGCCGGGCGCAGTGGAGCACGCGTAATTGTCCTGGATGATGGCTCCCGGCCCGGTGGTTTGCTGCTGACCGAGCGCCGGATGGTCAGCGACCGCGCAGCCGTGGACTGGGTCAGTGACGCCGAGGCGGAGCTGCAGGCAATGCCGGAGGTGCGTCTGCGCAACCGCACCACCGCGTTCGGTTATTACGACCACAACCAGATCGGCGCCGTCGAGCGCGTGGCGGATCATCGGCCGGCCCGACACGGGGAGCCGCGCCTACGGGTCTGGCACATCCATGCGCGCGAGGTGGTTCTGGCGACCGGCGCACATGAGAGGTCATTGGTGTTCGGAAACAATGACCTGCCCGGCGTGATGCTGGCTTCCGCCGCACGGGGCTATCTCAATCGCTATGCGGTGCGGCCGGGTCGTTCAGCGGTTGTGTTCACCAACAATGATTCGGCCTATGCGGCGGCATTGGATCTGCAAGCCGAGGGTATCGCGGTGCAGGCGGTCGTCGATCTGCGGCCGGCGCCTCCGGGCGCGCTGATCGCGCGACTTGCGGCCGCGGGGATCGAGCAACTGGCGGGCAGCGCGGTGGTGCATGCGCTGGGGCAGCGTACGGTGCACGGGGTCTGCATCGCGAAGCTGGATGATGCGGCGCGGCCGATCTCGCAGCCACATCGCATCGACTGTGATCTGTTGTGCGTCTCCGGCGGATGGAATCCAGCGGTGCATTTGCATGCGCAAGCACGCGGACGCCCCGTCTTCGATGACACCGTCATGGCCTTCGTGCCGGGGGCTGCTGTGCAGGCGGAACGATCGGCCGGTGCGGCGCGCGGCAGTTTTGCGCTGGCGGCCTGCCTCGCGGAGGGTGCTGCCGCGGGCGCCGCCGCCGCGGAGGCCGCCGGTTTCCGCGCGCCAGTAGCCGCGGATTTGCCGTTGGTCGTGGAACCTGCCATGGGATCTGCCGCACCGGCATGGCACATCGCGCCTGCCCCACGATGCCGGCGAAAGCGCTTCGTTGACCTGCAGAATGACGTCACCGACGCGGACATCGCTCTGGCCGTGCGCGAGGGGTACCGCTCGGTCGAGCACGTCAAGCGCTACACCACACTGGGCATGGGCACCGACCAGGGCAAGACGAGCAACGCGATCGGGTTCGCACATGTCGCGGCGTCGTTGGGCACGGATATATCCGAGGTCGGAACGACGGCCTACCGGCCGCCCTATGTGCCGGTAGCGCTAGGGGGTCTGGCGGGAACCGAGGGGGGGCGGCATTTCGCACCGGACCGGCTGACCCCGATGCATGACTGGCACGTGGCGGCTGGTGCGGTCATGGCACAGTCGGGGGTCTGGCTGCGGCCGCAGTGCTATCCGCGCGGTGCGGAAACGCTCGACGACGCGGCGAGGCGGGAGTCGCGCGCGGTGCGCGAGAGGGTCGGACTTGTCGATATCTCGACGCTGGGGAAGTTCGAGCTGTTCGGGCCCGACACGGCGGAATTTCTGGAGCGTGTCTACATCAATCGATGGCGCAGCCTCAAGCCAGGCCGCTGCCGCTACGGCGTGATGCTGCGCGAAGACGGCATGGTCTTCGATGATGGCACCACGACCCGTCTTGGCGAGAACCACTACTTCATGACCGCGACGACGGGCCAGGCACCCTTGGTCGGTCGCCGGCTCCAGTATTGGCACAAGGTGTTATGGCCTGACCTCGACCTACGAATTGTATCGGTTAACGATCAATGGGCGGGGGTTGCGCTTGCTGGCCCGGACAGCAGTAACGTGCTCGCACGCGTGATAGAAAACGCGGACCTTGGGCCCGCGGCACTGCCATACATGGCAATGACCACGGGCCAGGTCGCCGGCGTCATGGCCCGCGTCCTTCGTATCAGCTTTTCCGGCGAGCTGGCCTACGAAATCTATGTGCCCGCCGGCTACGGCACGCGGCTGTGGGAAGCGCTGCTGACGGACGGGGCCGAGTACGGCATTACGCCCTACGGAACCGATGCGATGAACGCACTGCGGATCGAAAAGGGCCATGTGGCCGGTGGTGAGCTCAACGGACGCGTGACCGCCGGCGATCTTGGGCTTGGGCGCATGATGAAAGCCGATCAGGACTTCATCGGCCGCCGATCGCTGGCCCGTCCGGGCCTGAACGCGCCTGATCGCTGGCAGTTGGTGGGCGTGGTGCCCGAGGACGGCAAGACGACGCTGCCGCCGGGCGCGAAGATCGTCGCGGACCGCACTGATCGATACGTGGGGGAGCTGACATCCACCACATGGAGCCCGACGCTCGGGATGCCGATTGCGCTCGGCCTGGTCGCCGGCGGTCGCGCACGTCATGGCGAAGGCATGACCGCGGTGGCTCCGCTGATGGGGCGGTCCGTGCGGGTCGTGTTGCGCAGCCCGGTTTTCTTTGATCCGGAGGGGACGCGTCTGCATGTCTGAGACGATACCGATACGGTCACCACTTGTAGGCGTGCCGCGCCTCGGTGGCAGCGCGGCACTCACCGTGGCGGAACAGCCTGGGAGCACGCTGCTGCATCTCGAGGGCGCTCGGCATGGCACCGAACTCGGCGCGGTCCTCTCCACGCTGGGCCTCGCGGACATACCCGCCATCGGTGCAAGTGGCGGACGGGATGGCGCTTCGTTACTTGGCATCGGCCCATCGATCTGGCTGCTGGTGATGGAGCCGGGCACCGCGTTGCCATCGACCCTTACCGCGGGTGGAGCGATCGGATCGGCGTTCACCGTGGCGCTCGATGCCAGCCATGCGTATACGCGTATCGCGATCGCCGGCCCCAAGGCGAGCGAACTGCTTGCGAAGGGCTGCGCTATCGATTTGCATCCGCGACGATTCCTGCCCGGTGGCTGTGCCGTGGCGGCGCTGGCGGGCATGCGCTGCACCATCTGGCGCGTGGCACATGAGGCGTTCGAAATCCTGATCGGACGCAGCTATGCCGTCTCGCTATGGGAATGGCTGCGCGACGTGACGGCTGAATACGATGCGCATCCGGACAGGGCGGAGCGCGACGGATAAACCTGGGGCTTCAACATCACAAAGGGGACAACCATGCAAACACGCCTCCTGGCCATGCTGGCCATCCTCGCAACGGCGACACTCGCCACCGCGGCGCATGCGGCCGACATGCCGTCGGTGTGGACCCAGATCATGTCGACGAAGAAGCTGCGGGTCTGCGTCATCCCGTCCTACCAGCCCTATGCATGGAAGGATGCAACCGGCACCTGGCAGGGCTTTGCGCCGGAGATGGCCCGCGATGTGGCGAAGGATTTGCACGTCGATCCCGAGTTCGTCGAGACGACTCAGGGCACGATCGTCCTCGATCTACAAAGCAACAAATGCGACACGTATTTCGCGTTCAACGCGACGCCCGAACGCGCCCTGGCGATCGATTTCGCGGGGCCGATCTACACGCTTGGCTTCATCTTCATCGATCGCAAAGGATGGACGCCACCAGGCCATCGCTGGGTGGACTTCAATGATCCGAAGATCGGCATCTGCTACGTCATCGGCGCCAGTCAGGAACAGCAGCTCAAGCGGTTCGATCCAAAGGCGAACCTGATCGGCCTTGCCAAGGTGGATGACTGCCTGCTGGCGGTACAAAGTGGGCGGGCGGACACCTATCTTGCCGCAACGCTCGACGGGTTGGTGACCAAGCAGAAGAATCCGCAACTTGGCGAGCTGGTCTTCCCGCAACCGGCCAATGCGCTGCCGTCCTATGCAGGTATCCGCATCGATTCGGACGGGCGCTTCCAGAAGTTCATGCAGCGCTGGTCAGAGTACAACCGTGCCAACGGCAATGTCGGGCAATGGTTGATCGGTGCGTTAGCGAAATACGGCGTCGATCCCGCGACCATCCCCGCCGACATCCAGTTCTGAGGTGCCATCATGATTCCGAGTAAAGACAAGCTCACGATCTGCTTTGCCCATGTCGCCTACCAGCTTCGACAATGCTTCGCGATGCTGGAGACCGGCATCAACAGCTTTGAAGTGCGCGACCGGGAGACACTGGATCGCCAGATCGCCGAGGCGGATGTGCTGGTGATTTCGGGCCTTTGGCGGAACGATCTGCTGGAACGCGCGCCGCGCCTGCGCTTCATCCAGTCCATCGGCGCGGGAACCGATCAGTTTTCGCGCGAGGCGTTGGCGAAGCAGGGCGTTCGCCTCGCGAGCGCGCGTGGGGTCAACGCCCGCGCGGTTTCGGAACATGCAATGGCGCTGATCCTGGCGTTGAGCCGACGCCTGCCGGAGGCCCGCGACAATCAGGGCAAGCAGGTCTGGCGCGGCATGATCGGCGACCTGGAGGGACGCGAGGACGAGCTTGGCGGTAAGACACTTCTGGTTGTCGGGCTCGGTCAGATTGGCGGACGGCTGGCCCAGCTTGCCAAGGCGTTCGACATGAACGTGATCGGTCTCAGGCGAGATCCGGCAGCGGGTGCCGGCTCCGCCGATGCAGTCCATACCATGAGCAAGCTCAAGACATTACTGCCGCAAGCTGACTTCGTCGCCCTTACCTGCCCATTGACGCCAGAGACCGAGGACCTCATCGATGCCGAAGCGCTTGGGCTGATGAAACCATCGGCTCACCTGGTCAATGTCGCCCGCGGGCGGTGCGTCAACGAAGCGGCGCTAGTCAGCACGCTTGCTGCACGAGGCATCGCCGGCGCCGGGATCGACGTGACGACAGACGAACCGCTCGCCGCTGGCTCACCGCTTTGGGCCATGGAGCATGTATTGCTGACGCCTCACACGGCCGGTGAAACGCGACGCTATGAGGACAATGTACTCGCGATCATGCAGGACAACCTCGAAAGGCTTTGGCGGGGGGAGAAGAGTTTGCGCAATCAAATCGTCTAGGTCCTGGCATGCTGCTGCCCTCAGGAAAGGAAGTGCAACGGGCGGCGGCGTGGGCGTGAGCTAGTCGATCCTCACTCAGGTTTCTGCCTTGGTGGGCCTCGCTCGACTCTGGCGTGTTCCGTGCCGCATCGCGGACGGGTCAGCTACCCTCCGGCCGGTGTACTATCGCGTTACCGAATGTTCGCAACTGCCGATCTGTTGATGGCGAAGCGGCTGCTTGACCAACTTTGTAAGTCCGGACGCAGCTAAGCTGCTAGCCAGACAGCGAGTGCGCGCACTGCGGAATATAGGTTTCATAGGGAACGACGTAGAATTCGGACACTCGCCAAGAGTTCGCTAAGGGTCACCCACAGCGATCGGACCGTGCAGACGCAAATGGTTGCGATCACCGCCCCATGGACGGGAACGTCAGCTATCGCCGTCCGATTGCCAGAAGCGGACCTGCTACTTCGGCCGGACCGGCCTGAGCCGAATATCCGCTTTTACGGCATCCTGGCTCGGAACCGAAAAGGCTCTCCATCCATAAGGGAAATTCAAGCTGACCCGCGACCCCCGCGGCAGTCGCTGGTGGCGAACGGACCGCCAGCTCAGCCGGTCAGAAAGCCACGGATCTCCGTGGCAATGTCCGCGGCATGCGTCTCGAGCGCGAAGTGACCGGTCTCGAAGAAGCGAACGACGGCGTTCGGCATGTCCCGCTTGAAGGCCAGCGCACCCGCCGGCAGGAAGAACGGATCGTTCCTGCCCCACACCGCCAGAAGGCGCGGCTGATGGGTCCGGAAATAGCTCTGAAAAGTCGGATAGAGCGCAATATTGCTCTGGTAATCGCCGAACAGATCGAGTTGCACCTGATCGGCGCCAGGACGCGCGAGATAGAAATTGTCGAGCGTCCAGCCATCCGGGGATACCGCGGTCGCGTCGGTGACACCGTGGGTGTATTGCCAATGGGTCGTTTCGGGCTTGAGAAACGTGCGCAGCGCTTCTCGGTTGGCCGCGGAGGCATCCTGCCAATAGGCGCGGATCGGGTTCCAGCCGTCGCTCAGGCCTGCCTCATAGGCGTTGCCATTTTGCGAGATGATCGCGGTGATACGATCGGGATGCTTTACGGCAAGACGGAACCCGGTCGGCGCGCCGTAGTCGAAGACATAGACGGCGAAATGCGCGAGCCCGATCACCTCGGTGAAGCGGTCAATGACGCTGGCCAGATGGTCAAAGGTGTAGGTGAAGCGGGGGCGCGCCGGCATGTCCGACTGGCCGAAGCCAGGCAGGTCGGGTGCCACCAGGCGGAAGCGATCGGCGAGCAATGGGATGAGATCCCGGAACATATGGCCAGCGCTGGGAAAGCCATGCAGCAACAGGATCGCGGGGGCTTCGGCAGCACCGGCCTCGCGATAGAAGACCTTGAAACCGTCGACATCGACTGTGCGGTATTTGATGGCAGTCATGGCGCGTTGTGCTCCTGTATCGTCGCTTGGTGAGCCGGCGCGGAACGGCGGGTCACCCGCCCGCGGTTGCACGAACCGCATCGAGAATGATCTCGACAACAGGGCCCGGTGCGGTGACGCTTGGCGTGTGGTCGACGGGATGCTCCCGCGTGCGCGCGTTCATTCGCTGCGCCATGAACAACTGTGTTTCGCGCAAGATCATGTGGTCCTGTTGCGCGACCAGAAACCAGCTCAGCCGATCTTTCCACAGGGGGCGGCCCACCTTGACGGTGATGCAGGACAACGCAAGCGGACGCTGCACCGCGGCCAGCACGGCACGTTCGTCAGCACTTGCATTGGGCGCGAAAGCCGATGCGAACGCATCCTGCGGTAGCCAGATGAGACCGTGGCTGTCCGGCGCGAGTTTCGGTGCTTTGGGGTGCGGCGCGACGCGATTGAAAACCTCGGCAACCGTTTCGCCTTCATCCGGTGCGAGCGCGCTGACGTAAACCAGCGCCCTGACCTTTTCCGCGCGGGTTCCCGCGATCACAGCGCCAGCGTAGGCATGACCCGCAAGCACGACGGGACCATCAATTCGTTCCAGCACGCGATCGAGTGCAGTAACGTCGTCCGCAAACGACGTGAGGGGCAGCGGCGCCGCGCAGGCGGTAATTCCCTTGGCACGCAGCCCGACAATCACCTTGCTCCAGCTCGACCCATCAGCCCAGGCGCCATGCGCGAGCACCACGTTTGCCAGCTTTTCCGTCATCGCTTTGCTCCTTTCCGCCGCGATCCGAGGCACCAGCAACAGGTGTGGCAGGGATCACGCGGCGCGCTGTGTCATCACTCCCGGGCGCCGTGGCGTGCGACGAGCTGATCGGCAACGTCGTTGAGCGTGTCACCAACAATATGCGGTTGCGGGCCGACACTCAGCACATCGTTCCAGGGGCGTCGGATCAAAGCGGCCTGCCAGCCCGCGGCCACGGCACCGAGCGTGTCCCAGGTATGGCAGGCGATCAGGCAGAAATCCGAAGGTTTCCCGCCCAGCTCCTTCTCGACATAGGCATAGGTCTCGGGCGCCGGCTTGTGGCGATGCACGCCATCGGCGCTAAAGCGACGCTCGAACAGCTCGGTGATGCCACCATGCGCGAGCTGGCGTTCCTGCACGTCGAGCAGATTGTCGGTCAGGGTGAACAGCCGAAAGCCGGCGTGCCGAAGTTTCCGTAGCGCGCCTGGCACTTCCGGATGCGGCGGCATGGTCGAGAACTTCTCGGTCAGCTCCTTGCGGTCGGCAGCGCCGATTTTGATGCCACGCACATCCGCCAGCATCTTCATCACCGCGCCGCCGATATCGGTGAAGGGCACGTAGGTGTTCGCGGCGGTCAACGCCGCGGAATACATGATGAAGTTGGCGAACCACAGCCGCATGGCAAGCTTGTCGCCGAAGATCCGCTCGAAGGTCGGCACCATGGTCTCGAGATCGAGCAGCGTTTCGTTCACATCGAATACGATATTCGGCAGAGCAGCCATCGAGGACCTCCGGGATGATGGGCACGGGCCGGTGCCCATGCCGTGGGTTGCCGCGGCCCGCACATGGCAGCGCGGCGGTGTCGCGCCTGTTTCGCTCCGTCTGCGCCTTGCTTCCGGCCACGCTGCCCTCGCGACATGAGGCGGCGGCCCAGAGCTACTAGACACGTCCGGCATCTTCATTGTCCTCGAGACAACAAGTTGTCCAAAACTGTCGCAAAAAGGCCTAGTTTACGTGTATGTGAACTGCCAGGATTCATCGACTGGGGCCTTATGGACAACACGTGTCGCAGATCTGTCACAACGCCGCACGACCAGTATTGTGCCGAATGCGAACAACAGGGGGTGCCGGTGCCAGAAAAAACCCGGGACGCCATCGGGCCACGCCTGCGACATATTCGGCAGGCACAGGGGATGACAGTCGAGGCGCTGGCGTCGGCGGCCGGGCTGGACAAGGGCTTTCTCTCCCGTCTGGAGCGAGGCACCAAGCAGCCTTCGATCGCGACCGTGTTGCGCCTGTCAGCCGCGCTCAAAATGCCCGTCGGCCAATTGTTTGGAGAGCAGACCGCTGCGGATACGGTTCGCGTCAGCCGCGCCTCGGGGCGCGCACGCTCCGAGCAGGAGAACGGCTATGGCTTCGAACTGCTGACGCCGAAAGGCAGCCTGATGGAAGGGTTCCTCTTCGAGCTTGGCGCGGAATTCGGCGGCACCTGGCAGCAGCACGACGGTGACGAAATGTTCTTCGTGCTTACCGGGACCGTTGAGATGCGGACGCCGGATCGCAGCTTTGTGCTGGAACCCGGCGATTGCGCGTATTTTCCGGGCCATCTCGCCCATTCCATGCGCCGGCTCGGACCGGAGCCTGCGACAGCACTCATCACGGTTGCGCGAAGCGAGCGCACCAAGACGACCGGCCGCGCGGTGCAACGCCAAACCGCCGCGCCCGCCAGGCGTCAGGCGGTTCGCACGTAGGCGCGCACACCACACCGGCCCACCCGGCGCAGAGGCGTCCCTCAAGGCGCCAGCCTGAGCCCCTGCGGCCGGATCATCCCATCCGGCGTCGGCGTGAACCCCGACAGCTTGTCGGTCATCCCGTACAGCCACTTCACATGGTACAGTACGATGTGCGGCCGGTCCTCTAGATAGATGTCCGACAACTGCTGATACAGCGCCTGCCGCTGCGCCACGTCCGGCGTGCCCCGCGCGCGCACCAGCAGGTCATCGAACGTGGGGTTGCAGTATTTGCCCCAGTTCAGGAAGCCGTCGCAGGCCTCCCAGATCGCGACATTGCCGTCCGGGTCGGCGCGGCCGCTCCACAGCACCAAGGCCGCCTGATAGGCGCCGGCCTTGGTGGCGTTGGTCAGGGCGTTGGACTCCATCGCCTGCAGCTTGATGTCGAAGCCGGCCGCGGCCGCCATCGACTGCACGACCTCGCCGACCTGGGTCTCCACCGGGCTGTTGCCGGTGATCAGGGTGAAGCCGGGATGCGGCACCGCGGCCTGTGCCAACAGCGCCTTGGCTTTCGCCACATCACGCGGCGGCACCGGACGGTGGGGGTTCCAATAGCGCGAGCCAGGGGCCTCGAACTGATTGGAAGGGGTGAACTGGCCGTCCATCACCACCTGGTTCAGGGCAACGCGGTCGATGCTGGCCTCCAGCGCCGCACGCACACGTGGATCCTTCCCCAGGGGGCCGGGGTCGGCGAGGTTGATCGACAGCGCATAGAATGCCAGCGCGGTGGCGCTGATCAGCTTCAGGCGCGGGTTGGCCTTCACCTTGGCCGCATCGGTGGGCGCCATGCGCTCGATCAGGTCCAGTTTGCCGGTTTGCAGATTGACCAGCCGCACCGTCGTGTCGGGCATTGGCCGATAGATGATGCGGTCGAGTGAGATCGCCTTGGCATTCCAGTAGCCAGGGAAGCGGTCGACCACGATTCGGTCCTGGGCGACACGCTCCGTCAGCTTGAACGGGCCGGCGCAGGGCAGCACGTGTTCAATATTCGCCGCCGCCGCCGCCATTGCCTTGGGCGACATCATCATGCCGGCGCGGTCTGACAACACGGCAACCAGCGGGGCATACGGCTTCGACAGGCGCAGCCGCACCGTGTGGGGATTCACCACCTCGACGGCGCTGACCGGGCCCAGTTCGCCCTTTCGCACGCTTTCGGGCGCGGTCTTGTAGCGCACCAGGTTCGCACGGACCGCCTCAGCATCCATCAGCGTGCCATCCTGGAAATGCACCCCGTCGCGCAGAGTGAGGGTCAGTGCCAGGTTGTCGGGCGACCACTGCCAAGACGTGGCGAGCTGTGGAATGAAGTTGTCCTGCGCATCCAGATCGACCAACTTGTCGCAGGTGGCGGCGAAGACGATTCGGCCGACGAAAGTGCCACTGCGGGCGGGATCCAACGAGTCGGGGTCCTCATTCAAGCCGATTCGCAGTGTGCCACCGGCAAATGCCGCACCGATAAAGGCTGGCCCGGCCAGCACGGAGAACAGTACGAGGACGGACAGCAGGCGGCGCATCGATAGCTCCCCGGAGTGTCACAACAATGCTGCGTCATGTCCGGCATCTAGGCCAGGGTTATCCGTGAATCCGGCGTTTTCCGACCACTGTCTGTCATCGAACCTTCACAAAAGTGCAATCGAGGAGTCTCGGGCCGTCCCTAGGTTCCGGCCCGCCAGCCGGCGGCGCACCTCGCGGCGCACGGCGGGTCCCTGGGGGTTTGAGGAGACACCGAATGACATTCAGAACCACGGCGCTGGCCATTGCATTGGCCGGCTTCAGTTTTGCCGCGCATGCCCAGACGCAGATCACCGGGGCGGGGTCGACCTTCGCCGCACCGATCTACGGCAAGTGGGCCGAGGCCGGCGCGACGGCGACGGGTGTGAAGTTGAACTACCAGGCGATCGGGTCGGGCGCCGGCATTAACCAGATCAACAACCGGACCGTCGACTTCGGCGCCTCCGACATGCCGGTGAAGGCCGAGGACCTGACCGCGCACAAGCTGATGCAGTTCCCCACCGTGATCGGTGGCGTGGACATCATCGTGAACCTGCCGGGCATCAAGGCAAACGAGCTGAAGCTGACCGGGCCGGTGCTGGCCGACATCTATTTGGGCAAGATCACCAAATGGAATGACCCGGAAATCGCCAAGATCAACGCGGGCATGAAGCTGCCGTCGCTGGCGATCGCAACCGTGCATCGCGCCGACGGGTCGGGCACGACGTTCGTGTTCACCGACTATCTGAGCATGCAGAGTGCGGAATGGAAGTCAAAGGTCGGGTCGTCGACCTCGGTGGCGTGGCCGAATGGCGCTGGCGGCAAGGGCAGCGACGGTGTCGCGGCGACCGTGCAGCACATCCCGGGCGGCATTGGCTATGACGAGAGCGCCTATGCCGAGCAGAACCACCTGACCACGGCGTTGATGATGAACAAGGCCGGCAAGTTCGTTGCGCCGACCATGGCGGCGTTCGTCGCGGCGGCCGGCAATGCCGATTGGTCGAAGGTGCAGAACTTTGCCATCGACTTGAACGACCAGCCGGGTGCGGCGAGCTGGCCGATCGAGAGCGCGACCTTCGTGCTGCTGCCGTTGGATCCGAAGGATGAGAAGCAGAGCACCGCAGTGAAGAAGTTCTTCGATTGGGGCTTCGAGCACGGCGACGACATCGCCACGTCGCTGCTCTACATTCCGCTGCCGCAGAGCGTGCACGCCGCGATCCGGACGGCCTGGAAGGCTGTGCCGGGGACGATGTGAGGCTGACGAGGGGTCGACTGATCCTCCCCCTCCCTTTGTGGGAGGGGGAAATTTGTTGAGTGGGATTTGAACGTGCAACAAGCCATTATCATACCCGCCTCCGGACGCGCACGCCGCGGATTCGGCGACGCGGTGTTCGCCACAACGGCGCGCGCCTCGGGCGGGTTGGTGCTGCTGCTGCTGGGTGGCATCATCCTGTCGCTGTTCATCGGCGGGATCGCCGCGTTCCGTGAATTCGGACCCGGCTTCGTGTTCTCCACGGAGTGGGACCCGGTGCACCAGAAGTTCGGTGCGCTGGTGTCGATCTATGGCACGCTGATCACCTCGGCGATCGCACTGGTGCTGGCGGTGCCGGTGGCGTTTGGCGTCGCATTCTTCCTGACCGAGCTGGCACCGGCCTGGATGCGCCGACCGGTGGGCACCGCGATCGAACTGCTGGCCGCGGTGCCATCGATCATCTATGGCATGTGGGGTTTCTTCGTGATCGTGCCGATCATGTCGAGCACGATCCAACCCGCCATCATCAACTTCTTCGATGGCATCCCGGTACTGCAGGACCTGTTCGCCGGACCGCCGTTCGGCACCGGCATCTTCACCGCCGCGCTGATCCTGGCGGTGATGGTGATCCCGTTCGTCGCGGCCACGATGCGCGACGTGTTCGATACGGTCCCGGCCGTTTACAAGGAGTCCGCCTATGGCGTCGGCTGCACCACCTGGGAGGTGATGCGCTCGATCGTGCTGCCGTATACGCGGGTGTCGGTCGTCGGTGGCATTATGCTGGGACTGGGCCGCGCGCTGGGCGAGACGATGGCGGTGACTTTCGTGATCGGCAACGCCGACCGGATTTCGGAGACAGTGTTTGGCTCGGGCAACACCATCGCGTCGATCGTGGCGCTGGAGTTTCCCGAAAGCCCGCAGGGCAGCCTGAAGCTGGCGTCGTTGCTGGCGCTTGGGTTCATCCTGTTCGTGATCTCGTTCATCGTGCTGGCGATCTCGCGCATGTTGCTGAAGCCGAAAGCGACGGGGGGCTGAGCATGAGTGTGACCATCATGGGCGGCGGCATCCCCGGCGCGGCGAAGAACGAGGCGGTGGCGCGGTCGCTAGGGCGCCGGCGGCATCTGACCAATCTGTTCGTCAAGGCGCTGTGCATCACGGCAACCGTGATCGGACTGCTGCTGCTGGCCTCGATCTTGGCCACGCTGCTGTGGAATGGCCTGGCCGGGCTGTCGCTGAATGTATTCGTGACCGATACGAAGCCGCCCGGATCGCATGGCGGGCTACTGAACGCCATCATCGGCACGTTGATCCAGACGGCGCTTGGCACCGTGATCGGCACGCCGATCGGGCTGATGGTGGGCACCTATCTGGCGGAATATAGTCGGGGGTCACAAATCTCGAATGTCGTGCGCTTCGTGTCCGACGTGCTGCTGTCGGCGCCATCGATCCTGATCGGGTTGTTCATCTACCAGTTGCTGGTGGAACCGATGGGTGGGTTCTCCGGCATTGCGGGCAGCCTGACGTTGGCGGTAATCGTGATCCCGATCGTGGTACGCACGACCGAGGACATGCTGCGGCTGATCCCGGCAACGTTGCGCGAGGCGGCGATCGGGCTGGGCGCGCCGAAATGGAAGATGATTACGCTGGTGTGCTACCGCGCGGCGATGGACGGCATTGTGACGGGCGTGTTGCTGGCGGTGGCACGCATCGCCGGCGAGACGGCGCCGCTGCTGTTTACCAGCCTGGGCAACTCCTCGGGTCTCGGCAATCTGGCGACCCCGATGGCCAGTCTGCCCGTGACCATCTATCAATATGCGGGTTCGGCGTTCGACGATTGGGTGCAGCTCGCCTGGGTGGCGGCGCTGCTGATCACGGTGGGCGTGCTGGCGATCAACGTCACTGCACGCTTGGCGCTGCGCGGAAAGAAATAACCACGATGAGCACCACGATGGGCGAACAGCAAGGCCAGCGATCGGCGAGCTTCGGCGGCGTGCAGGCACGCGCCACCGCGAAGATCAACGAGGCACGGATCTCGATCCGCAAGCTGGATTTCTACTACGGCGACAACAAGGCGCTGAAGCAGATCCATCTGGACCTGCCGGAACGGCAGGTGACAGGCATGATCGGCCCGTCGGGCTGCGGCAAATCGACGCTGCTGCGGGTGCTGAACCGGATGTACGATCTGTATCCCGGGCAGCACGCCGAGGGCGAGGTGATGATGGATGGGACGAACATCATCGCGCCGTCGGTCGACCTGAATTCCTTGCGCGCACGGATCGGAATGGTGTTCCAGAAGCCGACGCCGTTCCCAATGACGATCTACGACAACATTGCCTTCGGCGTGAAGCTGCACGAGAAGCTGTCGCGCGCGGCGATGGATGAACGGGTGGAGTGGTCGCTGACCCGCGCGGCGCTGTGGGGCGAGGTGAAGGACCGGCTGCAGACCAGCGCGATGGGGTTGTCGGGCGGACAGCAGCAGCGATTGTGCATCGCGCGTACCATCGCGGTGCGGCCGGAGGTGATCCTGTTCGACGAGCCGACCAGCGCGCTGGATCCGATCAGCACGCTGAAGGTGGAAGAGCTGATCGACGAACTGAAGCACGACTTCACCATCGCCATTGTGACGCACAACATGCAGCAGGCGGCACGCTGCGCGGACCAGGTGGCGTTCTTCTATCTGGGCGAGATGGTGGAGGTGGCGCCGGCGGCGCAGTTGTTCACCGCGCCGAAGGAACGCCGCACGCAGGAATACATCACTGGCCGGTTCGGCTGAGGGAGTACACACGATGTCCGAAGCCCCGGAGCATCTGGTCAAGAGTTACGATCAGGAATTGAAGCGTCTCGGCAATCTGATCACCGAGATGGGTGGGATTGTCGAAAGCCAGGTGGCGGATGCCGCCATCGCGATCTTGCAGCGCGACTCCGAGATCGCGACGCGTGTGGTGGAGACCGACCCTAAGGTCGATGCGATTGAGCGCGAGGTGGAGCAGTTCGTCATTCGCATGCTGGCGCTGCGTCAGCCGCTCGCGGCCGACCTGCGCAATATCGTCGCGGCGCTGAAGATCACTGGCGACCTGGAGCGCATCGGCGATTACGCCGCCAACGTGGCGAAGCGCAGCATCGTGCTCAGCCAGTTCAATCTGTCGCTGAGCCTGTCCGGCCTGGGCCACATGGCACAATTGGTGCAGGGCAACCTGAAGCTGATCATCGATGCGGTCAGCGAGAACGACGCCGAGAAGGCGATCCAGGTTTGGCGGTCGGACCAGATGATCGATGATCTGTACAACACGGTGTTTCGTGAGCTGATCACTTACATGATGGAAGATCCGCGCAACATCACGCCGTGCACACACTTGTTGTTTATCGCAAAGAATCTGGAACGAATCGGCGATCATGCGACAAATATCGCCGAGACTGTGCACTACGCGGTGAAGGGTGAGCCGCTGACCGAAATGCGGCCCAAGGGCGACACATCGGCCTATGCCGTGGTGCGTCCGCGTGAGTGACGCGCGTGATGGCAATGCAAGGAGCTTCCATGCCTGACGGACTCTCTGGCCTGTCCAAGCCCCTGGTGCTGGTGGTGGAGGATGAGGCGGCACTGGCCACCATGTTACGCTACAATCTGGAAAAGCAGGGCTTCCGCGTGGAGGAAGCGGCGGACGGGCAGGAAGCGCTGACCCGCATCGCCGAGACGCCACCGGATCTGGTGCTGCTGGACTGGATGCTGCCGGTGATGTCGGGCATCGAGGTGTGCCGGCAGATCCGCCGCCGCCCGAGCACGCGCGACCTGCCGGTGATCATGGTGACGGCGCGCACGGAGGATCAGGACGCCGTGCGCGGGCTGAACACCGGGGCCGATGATTACATCACGAAGCCGTTCAATATGGAGGCACTACTGGCACGCATGCGCGCGCTGCTGCGCCGGGCGAACGCGGTGCCGACGAAGGGGCAGTTGAGCTTTCACGACATCAACCTGGACCTGGCGGCGCATCGGGTGAGCCGCAATGGCCGGCCGGTGCATCTGGGGCCGACCGAGTTCCGGCTGCTAGAGTTCTTCATGCAGCATCCGCGGCGGGTGTTCTCGCGCGAGGAAGTGCTGGACGCCGTGTGGGGGCCGGACATCCATGTCGAGCCGCGCACGGTGGACGTGCATATCCGCCGGCTGCGCAAGGCGATCAACGGGCCA
>DATHNE010000115.1:0-89114 GCA_035486355.1 Acetobacteraceae bacterium | reverse complement strand
CAGCCGCGTCAGTCCGTCCACCAAGTCATCGACGTAACAGAACGCCCGGGTCTGGCTGCCGTCGCCGTACAAGGTGATGTCCTCGCCACGCAGCGCCTGCACACAGAAATTCGACACTACCCGCCCGTCATTCGGGTGCATGCGCGGGCCATAGGTGTTGAAGATTCGCGCCACCTTGATGCGCGTGCGGTGCTGGCGCAGGTAGTCGAAGAACAGCGTCTCGGCACAGCGCTTGCCCTCATCGTAGCACGCGCGCGGGCCTAACGGGTTGACATTGCCACGATAATCCTCGGTCTGCGGATGCACCATTGGGTCGCCGTACACCTCGCTAGTGGAGGCCTGCAGGACTTTGGCACCTACACGCTTCGCCAAGCCGAGCATGTTAATGGCGCCCATGACGCTGGTCTTAGTCGTCTGCACTGGATCGTATTGGTAGTGAACCGGCGAGGCCGGGCAGGCCATGTTATAGATCTCGTCCACCTCGACATAGAGCGGGAAGGTGACGTCGTGGTGCATCGCCTCAAAATGCGGGTTGCTGGCGAGGTGCGAGATGTTGACCTTGCGGCCGGTGAAGTAGTTGTCCACACACAACACATTGTTGCCATCACGCAACAGGCGCTCGCACAGGTGAGAGCCAAGGAAGCCGGCGCCGCCAGTTACCATTACGCGTTTCATGGCCGGACTACCCCGAGCAGTTTGTATCAAATAGCGAGAATGTTCGAATTATACACCCAAATAGCCACCATGACAAGTAAAATAGCACTCAGTGTGGCTAGCTCGTGATCTGTCCGGTGTTTGTAGCTTGTGAAGCGTCCGGTGCCATTGGCCTCCAGGATTGGGGGTTTGCATGGACCGGGCACGGTGGTGCAGGAGCCGGCACCGCCGCGGTTGATCGAAGGCGGCGTCCCGACCGAAGCGCTGGTGGCGCAGGTCGTGGTCTCCCGCTTTGCCGATCACCAGCCGCTGTATCGACAGGCGTAGATGATGGCGCGTGAAGGCGTGATCATCGACCGCTCCACCCTATCCTTCTGGATTGGCTATGCCGCGGCCGAGGTCGCCCCGGTGGTCGCGCGGCTGCGCGAGATGCGGTTGGCTTCGAGCCGGATGTTTGCCGACGAAACCGTCGTCCCGGTGCTCGATCCTGGTCGTGGGCGCACCACGAAGGACTCCTTCTGGGCCATTGCACGCGATGATCGGCCGTGGGGCGGCCGCACGCCGCCAGCCGTCGTCCATAGCTTCGCGCCGGGCCGCGGACACATCCACGCCAACGCCTTGCTCGGTGGCTATCGCGGCATCCTGCAATGCGACGGCTATGCGGTTTACAAGAAGTTTGCCGGTGCCGTGCGTGATGAACAGAGGGTGACGCTGGTTTTTTGTTGGAGCCATGTGGGTCGCGGATTCTACGACCTGGCCAAGTCGGCACGTCGCCGATCGCGACCGAGGCGCTGAGGCGGATCGCGGCACTCTCCGAGATCGAGGCACGCGTCCGCGGCGATACTCCGGATGCCAGGCGGGTGATGCGCCAAGTTGAGAGCCGGCCGCTCGTTGACGACCTGCGCCTTTGGTTCGAGACGCAGCTGGCAAAGTTGCCCGCCCGCAGCACCACCGCGGACGCGATCAACTATGCGCTGAACCACTGGGACGGGCTGGTTCGATTTATCGA
Organism: Acetobacteraceae bacterium; assembly: GCA_035486355.1. Taxonomy (GTDB): domain Bacteria; phylum Pseudomonadota; class Alphaproteobacteria; order Acetobacterales; family Acetobacteraceae; genus Palsa-883. The sequence continues at coordinate 87,451 of DATHNE010000115.1, read as the reverse complement.
TGATAGTCGTATCGACCTCGACACCAACGCCGTCGAGCGCACCATCCGCCGGGTGATCTTGAGCAGAAAGCGTAGCCTCTTCGCCGGTAGCGACGAAGGTGGGGTCAGCTGGTCATGCTGGGCATCGCTGATCGAGACCTGCCTATGCCGCGCGCGGCATAGGGCTGTTTATGCCGAACGCCGAACTATGCCGAACGGACGTGCGATCAATGTGAACGAGTACTTGCCGTGCCTGCCGGAATGCAAACTTCCATCGCTGTGCCGCTCGGCATAGTTTCCTTTGTGTAGCCGGTAGTGCAAACGGCATTGGCGACGATCGAGACTCTGGATCACCCTTGTCGGACATGCTGCTGCTCTATGTAGCTGCTGCATGCTGCTGCTCAGAGGCCGATTGCAAGGTCGATGAACTATGCCGAATGGAACACCTGTGGGACCAGCCGGAATCAGGCCTCGCAAGATAGCGCTCGGCATAGTTCGGCGTTCGGCATAAACTTGCAAATTGAACGACGTCAATCCGCTGGACCACATCACTCACCTGCTAACCCGCCTCGTAAACGGCTGGCCACAGGACCGCATCGATGAGCTGGTGCCCTGGAACTGGCTGCCGCCAAATCCGCACTGATCGCCCAAGGGGCACAACCCCGCCTACCCTTGACTCGCAACGGCCCAGCCTGTTGTTGACAGCTGGCCGCGTCATTACCGTCTGCAAGCCAGCCGAGTTGCCTACATGGGTCAGGGGGAAGGCGGGCGCCCAGTATGAAGGTTATCATATTGAAATCGCGAAAGAAAATGCAGGGATGGTTGAGAAGCACCTTGGTAAATTGCGTGGAATACGGCCGCTGAAACTGTTCGTTTGCATCACCGACGACGAATGGGGGTTGCTGGTGCATTTCCTCCGTCACTATGCGGCAGGTGGGGTCAACAGGTTTTTTATCGCCTGTCCCCCAGCGTTGGAGAACAGTATCCAACGTCGAAGTCAAGAATACGACGTTACCACAATCACTGATCTGGACGTGATAGAAAGTGTCACCGGTGGCGTTGCAGCCGTTACGGAGATGCGCCGACGCTATCAGGACGCGGACGAGTGGGTTATTATAGTCGACTTTGACGAATTTGTCATCATCGACCGGCCAGTTCATGAGACCATCTCTGAGTTGGACGCAGAAGGGGTCAATGTTGCGCGGGGCATCATGCTTGACCGGTTCACGAGCAGTGGTGACCTAGTCGGATTCACCGAAAGCGATGACCTCAGCAAGGTGTTTCCAATTAAGGCTCGATTTAACGAGACCGTTATGAACGGTACGCAGTTCAAGGGCGTCTTCGTGAAAGGCCATCTTCCGAGCGCGGTGGCACACCATTTTTTCATTGACGAACGGGTATCCGCGCGACAATTCGAAATTGCGCATTATCGCTTTCATGGCCGCACACTTGATCGGCTTCGCGCTAATTTGGGGCGACTGAATGAAATTGGAGCAAAATGGGCCATTGAATACGAGAACATCCTCCGCCACTATGATCAGAACGGACGCTTTGCCTGGGAGACCTTCGGCGGCTGGCGCGACGGTCTAATAAGCACCGATTGCAACCTCGATGGCCGCATCATTCGTGTCTGGCACCGCGAAAACACGTCGGACCGGGTAGTGCTCGCACAAGTTTTTACGCGCCGAGACTACGACATCCCGGGCTGCTTCCTAGCCACGATCGCCGCCTATCACAGTCGCATCGTGGCCACGGGCAACGCCGCATTGATTGTCGATGCTGGCGCCCATTTCGGCGCCAGCGGGCTATGGTTCGGCTTCAAATGGCCGCCCTGCCGTATTGTTGGGATTGAGCCGAACCGCGACGACTTTGAGGTGTTGGCATCCAACATGAATCTCTCTCTGCTTGACTCGAAGCTTTACCATGCCTTCCTCGACAAGGAGGATGGTACCGGTATCCTGATCGATCGAGGAATGGCCGAGTCGGGCCGCGAGGCTCAGCGCGCGAGCGCCGGTAAGCCGACCTGCACGATCGGCCTTGGCCGCGTCTTTGCCGAGAATGCAGGATATGTACCGTTCGTCCTGAAAATCGACATTGAAGGTCACGAGCAATCATTGTTTGAAGGCGATACCAGCCCAATTGATGCATTTCCGGTGGTGATAGTCGAATTGCATGATTGGCTAATGCCGGAACGGAAAAGTTCGGTTCCATTCCTGCGTTGGCACGCTTCGCGCAACCGCGTATTCCACGTACACGGCGCGCATGTGATTTCGATCGACTGGGAGAAGTTGTCGTCGGGACCAAGCGTTATCACTAAACCTGGACCACGCAGTGCCGTCAGAGGGGAAAAAATGGCGCGCAACGATCATTTGGTTTATGATGTCGGCCTGCATACGGGGGAGGACACAGAGTTTTACCTGAAAAAGGGATACCATGTCGTCGCTTTCGAAGCCAATCCTAGCCTCGCTGAATTTTGTAGTGAGCGGTTTGCGCAACAAATTCAGTCAGGCCAGTTGCATATCGTTCAAGGTGCCATCGCGCCGCCGACAAGTACGGGCAAAGTCAAGTTCTATTTGAATAACAGGGTTTCAGTGTGGGGCACTATCGATCAGGCATGGGTTGCCAGAAATGCTGCGCTAGGTAGCGACAGCACCGAGACCGAGGTCGATCAAATAAATATGGCCGAGGTTTTTGAAAAATTCGGAATGCCATTCTATTTAAAGATCGACATCGAAGGAGCGGACGGCTTGGTGTTGGACGCTTTACGAAATTTCGAAGATCGACCGCAGTATATTTCCATTGAAGCTAATACCGTAGATATCTCCTCCCTGGCGCGGGATCTGGAAACTCTCAGCGACCTTGGCTACAAGCAATTTCGACTGGTGCCGCAGCAGAATATCGGCGGCACGGTCGTACGCACAAGAACGCTTCGAGGCGAACCCATCGAGCATGTCTTTGCTGACGGCGCCTCGGGTGTTTTTGGCGATGAATTGCTCGGCGTTTGGATTGATCGCGACGCAGTCGTCGCGTCGTTCTCTTCTCAGTTTGATGGATGGCAGGACATTCACGCGAGCTTGACGGCGGACGAATCAGCAAATCTCGCATTGAACCGCCCAGCGACGCAAAGTTCTACATCCCAGTGGTCGACACATTCGAACCCCGACGTCGACGCACGAGTTGCAAATAATGGTGACACCGGAAGCACGACGTTTTTCCACACAGCTCATGAGACGGCACCGTGGTGGCAGGTCGACCTCGGGGCAGACTTTGTAATCGAGCAGTTGCGCATCTTCAACCGCCGCGATGCTGCCGAAAGGCTGCGGCGTTTCACCGTCCTAGTCTCGCGAACCGGGGCGACGGGCAGCTGGTTGCCAATTTATTGCAAGAATGATGATGCTATATTCGGCCATTTTAATAACGTTCCATTGGTGATTATGCCTGATGCCAGATCCATCGCTCGGTTTGTTCGGATACGCAAAGACGACGGCGGATACCTGCATTTTTGTGAATGCGAGGTGCTAGGTTACCGGCCTGATTCCGATGAATTAGTGTCGTTGTCCGATCAGATGGAACGAAGGATACAGGCCTTGCCTGCTGAGTGGGCGGCGACCAATTTCAAATTAACCGACGAGCGATCCGGCTATGTCACGAGAGTTGGTGTGGAAAGTCTGGATTTCAGGAGGGTAGAGGCGATCCACCCGCATTGGACCGGCTTTCTGAAGCTGTCGAACACCAACAATGAAGCCGAACTCGAGGGTTACGACAGAAAGGCAACATATGAGATTGCCAACGAGACCCTGACCGTCTTCTGGGAAGGTTTGAAGCCTGATGTGTTTCTGCCGGTCTCCAGAATTTATATTCACCAGGATCTGCTAATAGATACTCTCTGCCTTGAGCGGGTCGGTGCAGTTAAAATCAGAGATCTATATGTAGTCGCAAGAAAAATCTCCGTGGAACTCCCAGGCGGCGATTATGAAGTCATCTTGCGCCTCAACACAAGCGATATTCCTACCTTCGAGCAGGTGTTCGTAAATCGTGAGTATGACTCTTTGAATTTGCCGAAATCGGCGGAAGCTATAGTGGACTTAGGGGCGAACATAGGCTTGGCAGCCGTGTTTTTTGGATTAAGGTACCCCAACGCAAGGATACTTTGTGTCGAACCAGAGACTGACAACTTCACAGCCCTGGTCCGCAATACCGAGGCTTTGGGCGATCGTGTCCTGAACCAGCACGCTGCCGTCTGGACAAAGGACGGCCTGGTATATCTTCATACCGAGAGTGAAAGTAGTTCGCCTCTCGGCGCCTGGGGCGTACAGGTATCGGATCGCAAGGCGGGATCAAGCGGTATGACGAAAAGTTGCAAGATGGCAACCCTGTTCGATGAAGCGGGCTTCAATCGCGTGGATATCCTCAAAATTGACATCGAGGGCGCCGAACTTGAAGTCTTCTCGGACTGCGTACACGAATGGCTTCCGCGTGTCGATTTGATTATCATAGAAACGCACGATCGCTTCAGGCCAGGCAGCGACGAAGCCGTACGAAAGGCTGTCCACCCGATGTTCGAGGAACTTCCGAGGTGCGGGGAAAACCTGTTCTTCCGACGCACCCGTCGTTGACCGATCTGACGACGCAATTCTAGCACCAAACCGACCACGACTGTTCGCATACCGGATCGGCCGGCGTGACGACAAGGTCCGATTGCGGCAAAAGCAAGTAAGGCAGTTTTCATCGCCACGAGCGTTGATAAGAGCCATACGGGCGGTTCTGGGACTGTCAGTTCGAATGGGTCTCGCACGAAGGCGAGGCGCGGAAGGCCGGGCTGTCGGTGGAGACGATCGAGACGTTGCGGCTCGGTGGGTCGGTGTTCGCCGCGGTCGATGAACAGGCGATCCACGACTATGCGATCGAGCTGCTGCGCGACCATCACGCCAGCGAGGCGGCGTACCAGCGCATCCTGGCGGCCTGCGGCGCGGCCGGGATCGTCCAGCTCACCGCCCTGATCGGCTATTACGCGATGGTCGCGTTGACGCTGAACGCGCATGAGATCGGCGTGCCCGACGGGGAACCGCCACTGCCGTCCTTGCCCCGCCACGGGGCGCGGGTCTAGCAGCACCGCATGCCTCCACGTCCTGTCATTGGCCTGACCTTGGATGCCGAGCAGCCCGGCGGCTACTCGAAATACCCGTGGTACGCGGTGCGGCAGAACTATGCCGATGCGATCATCGCCGCCGGCGGCCTGCCGATCGCGCTGCCGCACGACGCGGCGCTGGCGAACGACTATCTGGATCGGATCGATGCACTGGTGGTCACGGGCGGTGCGTTCGACGTGGATCCATCGCTGTATGGCGAGGGCGAGCGCCACGCCACGGTGACGCTCAAGGAAGGACGTACGGCGGCGGAGCTGGCGCTAACCCAGGGCGCGCTGGGGCGCGACCTGCCGGTGCTGGGCATCTGTGGCGGCGAGCAGCTCTTGGCCGTGGCGTTGGGCGGCACGCTGGTGCAACACATCCCGGACAGTGTGCCGGACGCGCTGGAGCACGAACAGCCGAACCCGCGGCATGAGCCGGGGCATCCGGTCACCGTGGTGCCAGGCACGTTGCTGCACCGGATCGTTGGCGCTGGCGTGATGCACGTGAATTCGGCGCATCATCAGGCGGTGCGGGAACCAGGGCCACACGCGGTGGTCAATGCGACGGCGCCGGACAGTGTTGTCGAGGGGCTGGAGGATCTGCGCTACCGCTTCTGCCTGGGCGTGCAGTGGCATCCTGAGTTCTTCATCGATCCGGGCGATCGCAGGATCTTCGATGCCTTGATCGCCGCCTGCCGTGGGTAGCCTGGGCGGGATCCGCGCCGGCGCGTCAGGCGATCGTCCGCGGGTCCTCGACGTCGGTGCGCAGATGTTCGGTGGGCTGCGGCGTGGCGGTCATGACGCAGACCCCGTCAGGCGCCTCGAACTGATGCCAGGCGTTCTGCGGCACGACGGTCAGCATGCCGGCGGTCAGCGTCAGGGACTGCCGGCCCTCCTCGGTGATCAGGTGCAGCGTCGCCGCGCCGTCGATCACGTGGACAATCTCGTCGCCCTGGGGATGGCGTTCCCAGGCGCTCTTGCCGGAGAATTTCGCGGTGAAGATGGCGCCGTCGCGATACGGGGCGACGCGGCCGAAGGCACCCGCGCGGTCAGCGTCGGACGAGCCGGGCGTGCGTCCCTTGAGCATGTTGAGCTTGGCGAATTCGGCTTTGAGATCGACGGCGGTGATCATGCGGCCCCCTTGGTGATAGAGTTGTGCGAGGCATCGTGGAGGCTCACCTTCGCGCTGCCGATAGCTGTCAGCAATGGTAGAGGTCATGACCTTTGGCCGGCAGGCGCTCGAGGCGCTCGGACGGCGGGCGTGCGCGGAAGGGAAGATTATCGAAATCGCGATCTATGGCGGCTCGGCGCTGATGCTGACGTTCGATTGGCGCGTGGCGACGCGCGAGGTTGATGCGGTGTTCGAGGCAGACAAGCAGACGATCAGGCGTCTTGCGCGTGACATGGCCGAGGAACACGGCTGGGACCTTGACTGGCTCAATGATGGCGTCAAATGTTTCCTGGGCGCCTCGGATACGTCCCCTGAGGCAAAGCGGCTGTTCTGTACCTATCCGTCCGAAGACGCGCCGGGTTGCGCATGATGATCGCCAGTCCCGCCTATCTGTTTGCCATGACATGTCGGACCATGCGGCTTGGGGGCGTGGCGGAAAATGCGGATGTCGATGATATCAGACGCCTTGCCCGCGAGATCGGTGTGACGCGTGCACCGCAGGCACTTGACCTTGTGAGCGCCTTCTATCCGGCGCAGGTCTTGGAACCGAAGACGCGTTTCGGCGTGGAAGAGATAGTTGATGGCACGACACAGGACGCGGCGACGCCGACCGTGGGGCGAGGGTCCGCATGAGTGATTTTCGGCGGCCCCGCACCTTGTACGATGTCTCGGTCAATGTCAGACTTGAACTACAGTCGTTCGACGCGCGCCTGCGGGAGTTCCTGGATCATCTCTATGCCAACCCGGGGCGGCGCATGGCCGCCGTTCAGAGGGAGCCGCTCAGACTGGATGATTTGCCGGACGCGTATTGGGCGGCGACGGCCGAACATCTGGCGCGCTGTCATGACCTGCCGATCCCGGATTGGACGGACGTGCACGGACGGTCACTCGTGCGTCCGTACGTCGCGGGGGGTCTTGAAAGTCTGAAGCCGCTGTTGACGGTCGAGAGCCCGTTGGCGTTTCGCCGGCGGATGCTGTTCGTGAGCAAGGATGCGCTATTCCGGCCCCGGATGGGCGCGGAGACATCAAGCCAACGGGACTGCGCGCAGTCGGTGCAGGCCTGAGATGCGAACAGGGGAGCCCCTCGGTGACCAAGCGGCCGCGGATCCGCGCGGCGAGCGCATCGCCAAGTGGCTGGCGCGGGCGGGCGTGGCCAGCCGGCGGGATGTCGAGAAGCTGATCACGGAAGGGCGCGTGAAGCTGAACAGCAAGCCCGTGACCCATCCCGCGACGTTTGTGGATACGGGCGATATCGTACGGGTGGACGGCACGGTGGTGGAGACCGCGGAGCGCACGCGGATGTGGCGCTACCACAAGCCGGCCGGGTTGCTGACGACGCATCGCGATCCACAGGGGCGGGCGACGGTATTCGACAAGCTGCGCGAGCGGCTGCCGCGGGTGATCAGCGTCGGGCGGCTCGATCTCAACAGCGAGGGGTTGTTGTTGCTGACCAACGACGGTGCGCTGGCGCGGAAGCTGGAATTGCCGGCGACCGGGTGGCTGCGGCGGTATCGGGTGCGGGTGAATGGCCATCCGGATCCGGCTTCGCTTGCCGCGTTGGCCAAGGGTGTGACGGTCGATGGCGTGCGCTACGGCCCGATTGATGCGGGGCTGGATTCGCGCAAGGGTGACAATGCCTGGCTGACGGTGAGCCTGCGCGAGGGGCGCAATCGCGAGATCCGCCGGGTGATGACGCATCTGCGCCTGCCGGTGACGCGGCTGATCCGCATCGCGTACGGGCCGTTCCAGCTCGGCACCTTGGCGCGCGGGGAGGTGGAGGAAGTGCCGGCGCGCGTGCTGCGCGATCAGTTGCCGCGCGAGGGCTGATGCGGATCGTCGGCGGGACCTGGCGCGGGCGAGCGCTGCAGGCCCCGCGCGGCGCAACGACACGGCCGACCGCGGATCGCGCGCGCCAGGCGTTGTTCGACATGCTGCTGCACGCGCCGTGGGGCGGGCGGCAGGTCGTCGATGGCGCGGCGGTACTGGACGTGTTCGCGGGGACCGGCGCGCTGGGGTTGGAAGCGCTGTCGCGTGGCGCGGCGACGGCCAGGTTCATCGAGCGGGATGCGGCTGCCTTGACCGCGCTGCGCGGCAACGTCGCGGTTCTGCAGGCGGGCGAGCGCTGCACAGTGCTGGCCATGGACGTGCTGGCGGCGCCGCCGGGCGCGCCGTGCGGACTGGTGTTCCTTGATCCTCCCTACAGTCAGGACCTGGTGCCGAAGGCGTTGGCACATCTGGCACCGCGCGGCTGGATAGCGGCCGGCGCGCTGATCGTTGCCGAGACCGCGCGTGATGAGGCGTTGCCGGTCAGCGATCGCGTGACGATGAGTTTGCTGGCTGAACGCTCCTATGGCGCGGCGCGTGTGAGCGCGTGGCGTGCCGAGGCTTTGGTCGGTTGAGCCGGCGGTACGCTCCGCGCTGATCTATCGATTTGCGTAGACGCATCCGCAGGTGGGGCGTTGGTCAGCCGGGATGTATACTTTTGTAATCCCGGAAGGATATTCGTAAGAGACTCTCTGTTAGGGGATGTCGCTGTCATGACGTCCTTCGGATTGTCTCGCCTCATGTACGGTTCGGTCTCGGGCGATGCGAGATCGATTCCGCAGTCGAAGGCAAGGGTCCCGCGGATGGACGTGCCGCATGTCGTATTGATTGATCCGGACCGGGCGTATCGTCGCCGGGTGGCGGATTATCTGCGGACGCATGACGTCAATATCATCGAAGTTGAGAGTTTTGATACGTTCTATACCCGTGTTGGCGACCCCGCCGCGCGGTGATCCTGAGGCCCTTGGCGCCGATCTGGCGCAGGGTTTGGGGTTTCTAAAGTTCGTCGCAACGAAATACCAGTGCCCGATTCTGGTGCGCGGCGATAACGACGATGAAACCAACCGCGTTATCTGTCTCGAGCTGGGGGCGGACGACACGATCCGGACGGGGACGAGCCTGCGCGAGGTGCTGGCGCGGGTTCGGGCCGCGGTCCGGCGGCTTTGGCAGCAGGGGTCGGGCCCGTCGCCGCAACCGCCGCCCTCGGCGCGGGAGTGGCGCTTCCTGACGGGGCGGCGGGAGCTGATCGCGCCGGGTGGGACGCCGGTGCCGTTGACCGCGGCGGAATTCAACCTGTTGAACATCCCCGTGCTGAACACCGGAATACCGCTGGACCGCGACTACCTGTCGCGGGCGGTGTTCGGTCGTGTCTACAGCGCGATGAACAGAAGTCGCGATGAACAGAACTATCAACAATCTGGTGGCGCGGCCGCGGCGCAAGCTGCACGATTCGGCGCGGGTCCCGCATATGATCAAGACGGCGCGGCCGATCTGCGGCTGGGCGGGTTGTTGGCTGGCACGCGGCTGCTGACACTGTCGGGCTATAGGCCGATCGAGCAGTTGCGGCACGGCGACCTGGTGGCGACGCTGCTGGGGCGCGGGCCACTATTCCTGCCGATCACCTGGATCGGCCGGCGGCGTGTCGCGACGCGGAACGGATTGGTGCGGGTCAGCCGCAATGCGGGGGGCGACGCGATGCCGGATCGCGATGTGGTACTGGTGCCGGATCATGCATTGTATCGCGAGGCGCGCTGTATCCCGCAGGCCGGTTGGTCAATGGTGCCACGCTGTTCTGGGACCTGGTGAACGTCAGCCAGACGGTGTGGGCGGTGCAATTGGAGCGCCACGACGTGCTGGTGGCCGACGGGCTCGCGGTCGAGAGCCGGCTGCATCCGACGGCGCGGTCCGCCTATGCCAAGATGACAGCGCCACGGCTGTGCGTGGCGGAGGGCGTGGGGATCTGAGATGACCTCCGGACGGATCGCATAGCCGCGCTGCTGATCCCGCTCGACGACCTGTTCGCTGCGCTGGCGGCGTTCGCGCCGGCCTGGGTGCAGTCCCTGGTGTTCGTCGGCATAACCGTGTCGGTCGCGGTTGGCGTTGAGCAGCGCCCGCGCCTGGCGGGCAATGCGCCGGCCGCGCCGCCGCCGGCTGCGCCGCTGATGCAGGTGGTGGCGTCGGCGCCTCAGGCGGAGCTGCGGGCGGTGCTGGCCGATGTTCAAGACGATGCCGACCGGCTCAACGTGCAGCTGGAGCTGGCCATCCCGTCGAGGATGATCCTGCCGAGCGAGCCGGGCGTGTTGCCGCCGGTGCTGCGCGCGCCGCTGCGCAACCCGGTGGAGCACACGCCGAACGGCCGCGTGTTCATCGGCGCGACGGGCGGATGCCTGCCTGCGGCTGATCGTCATCGACGATGGCAAGACTGCGGCGCGGCCAGTCGCCGCCGAGCTGTGCAAGCCGTTGGCGCGGCTGCTGGTGGAGGCAGGAGCCGGACTGGTGGTGGATCATCGGCCGGGGGATGGCACCACGCTGGTGCTCTCCTTGCCGGAAGCGGGGTAGGCTGCACGGACCCAGTCGTTGCGAGGTCTGCATGCCCGCCACCCCGATCGTCTCTCCCGCGTTGGCTTCGCCCAGCGGTCATTTCTCCCAGGGTATGGTCGTCGCCGCCACCGGGCGGCTGGTATTCATCTCCGGCATGGTGTCGCGTGGTGCCGATGGCCGCGTTGTCGGCGTTGGCGACATCGAGGCGCAGACGCGGCAGGTGTGCGAGAACGTCAAGACAGCCATGGCGGCAGCCGGCGGCACGATGGCCGACATCTGTCGCGTCGACGTCTACGTCCGCAACATGGAGCAGTTCCCGGTGATCCATCGCGTGCGGCGGGTGTATTTCCCGGATCCGCCGCCGGCCTCGACGATGGTCGAGGTCAGCAAGTTCACCCATCCCGATTACCTGATCGAGATGAACGCGATCGCCGTGCTGCCGGCGTGATGCGTTTCGTTGCTCATCGTTACGACGAATTGGTCTCGACGATGGACGAGGCGCAGGCGTTGGCACGCGCGGGGGCGCCGGACGGCACGGTGGTGGTGGCGCGGCGGCAGAGCGCGGCGCGCGGGCGGCAAGGGCGCGCCTGGGTCAGCCCGGAGGGGAACCTGCACGTCTCTGTGCTGCTGCGGCCGGGGGTGCCGGTGGCGCGGCTGACCGAGCTGGGGTTTGCCGTTGCGCTGGCGGTGGCGGATGCGGTGGATGGCGCGCTGGGGGCGGCGCGCGCGCAATTGAAATGGCCCAATGACGTGCTGGTGGATGGCGCGAAGGTCGCGGGCATCCTGGTGGAGCTGGCGCAGGAGGGGGCGGCGATCGTCGGCGTTGGCGTGAATGTCGCGCATAGCCCCGAGGGCGTGCCGTACCCCGCGACGAGCCTTCACGCGTGTGGTGGGGCGGTGGATGCCGAGGCGGTGCTGCTGGCGTTGCTGGATGCGCTTGAGCTGCGGCTGCGATTGTGGCTGACCGATGGGTTCGCGCTGCTGCGCGCGGCGTGGCTGGCGCGCGGGCCGGCCTATGGGGACACCATCCGACTGCGCCGCGGGGACCAGATCAGCGCGGGATATTACCTTGGGCTGGATACTGATGGGGCGTTGCTGATCCGGACTGAGGCCGGCACGCAGCGCGTGGTTGCCGGCGAGGTGACCAATGCCCCTCTGCCACGCAGTGGGAGCGGTCGTGGAGCGGAGCGGCGCGGGTGAGAGTGGTGCGGGTGGCGAGACCCTCACCCGTTGGCGCTTCGCTCCACGACCGCTCCCGCGCAGCGGGAGAGGTGTACGGTTTGGCGTGGGCTTACCGGCCGGTGAAGACTGGCTGGCGCTTTTCCATGAAGGCGCGGCGGCCCTCCTTGTAGTCGTCGCTATCGAAACAAAGTTTCGCCAACCTTGCCACCTCGACCATGTCGCGGTCGGTCGGATCGTTCAGCACCTCGGTGATCGTGAGCTTCGAGGCTGCTACGGACAAAGGCGCGTTGTCGGCGATGGTGCGGGCGATATCGAGCACCGTCTCGTTCAGCGTATCCTCCGATACCATCCGGTTGATCAGACCGATTCGTTGCGCTTCCGCCGCATCGATGCGGGTGCCGGTGTAGAGGATCATGCGTGCGTGCGCCGGTCCCACCAGGTTCACCAGGTTGCGCAGACCGTCGAACGCATAGGCGATCGACAGCCGAGCCGCGGGAATACCGAACTCACTGTCCACCGAGGCGATGCGTAAGTCGGTCTGCATCGCCAATGCCAATCCGCCGCCCAGGCAGAAGCCGCGAATGCGGGCGATGGTCGGCTTACGGAACGATTGGAACTTCTTCCGGCCAACGCCGGTCATCCGGTCGTATTCCTGCTGTGCGTCGGCGTTCGAGCGCAGCTTGTCAAACTGAGAGATATCCGCACCCGAAACGAAAGCCTTGTGGCCGGCACCGGTCAGGATCACCACGCGGATGGTGCTGTCCTCGGCGAACTCGTCGAGGATCTCACCCAGCCCGACCCACATCTCGACCGACATGGCGTTGCGCTTCTCGGGCTGGTTGAAGGTGATCAGGCCAATGCCGTCTTCCTTCGCCGCCAGCATCTTGCCGCCAGCGTAGGCCACGGAGGCGCCGCCGTTGACCAGGGCGTCCATCAGATCGCTCCCTTCTTGCGCATGTCGTCGATTTCGCCCGGGGTGTAGCCGACGGATTGCAGGATCTCGTCGGTGGACGCGCTGGCTTCGGGCGTGGGCAGGCGGATGTCTTTCGAGAAGCCGGAGATGTTGATGGCCGAGGCGACGACTTCCTTGTCGCCCACCACGGGGCTGTGCATCGTCCGCGCCATCTTCAGATGTTTCACCTGCGGATCGGCGAAGGTCTGGTCGATGCTGTAGATCGGCCCGCACGGAATGCCATTGGCTTCGAACAGCTCGATCCAGTGGTTGGCTGGCTTCGTTATCGTGATCTCGCTGATCGCAGCGTTGATCGCCTTGCGGTCCTTGCTGCGGCCGATCTGGGTTTTCCAATCCTCCTTCTCCAGCCAGTCGGGACGCTCGATCGCCTCGCAGAAGCGGGCGAAGACGCGGCCGGAGGAGGCAGCGATGTTGATATGGCCGTCGGAGGTGGGGAACACGCCGGTGGGGATGCCGGTCGGGTGGTCGTTGCCGGCCTGCTTTGCCACCTCGCCCTCCATCAGCCAGCGGCTGGCCTGGAAATCGAGCATGAAGATCTGCGCTTCGAGCAACGACGTGCTCACCCAGCGGCCGACGCCGGTGCGCTCGCGGTCGAAGATCGCCATCATGCAGCCGAGCGCCAGCAGGTTGCCGGCGGTGAGATCGTCGATCGGGATGCCGACGCGCATCGGGCCGCGGCCGGGCTCGCCGGTGATCGACATCAGGCCGCCCATGCCCTGGGCGATCTGATCGACGCCGGCACGTTTGCCATAGGGGCCGTCCTGACCGAAGCCGCTGATGCTGCCGTAGACGATGCGCGGGTTGATGGCCTTCACGTCGTCGTACGACACCTTCAGGCGATGCTTCACCTGGGCGCGCATGTTTTCCAGGATCACGTCGGCCTTGGCGGCGAGGCGCATGAACGCGGCGTGGCCCTCGGGCGTCTTCAGGTTGAGCGTGATCGCGCGTTTGTTGCGGTGGAGATTCTGGAAGTCGAACCCGTGGCGACGGCCGGCGACGTCCTCGCCTTCACCGGCGGGTGGTTCGATGCGGATGACGTTGGCGCCCCAGTCGGCGAAGTGGCGGACCGCGGTGGGTCCGGCGCGGGCAAGGGTGAGGTCAAGGACTGTCAGGCCGTTGAGCGGCAGTCGTGCTTCGGTGCGCGTGGCCTTGTCCATCGGGCTTTCCGGCATCGTCGTCCCTCCTGTGGTCGGGGGATTGTCGGACGGGTTGGGCTGAGGCTCAAGGGGTGGGGAGGAAGAACGGAAGCGGGCCACAGATGCACGTGGATGCACGCGGACATTGGGGGATGGAGGCTGGGGTGGGGTGGTGGCTGGTCCGTCAGGATTCAACCCGGGCGAAAAACGGAGCGCTGGGGGGCCACAGAGGAAGGATTTTGGGCTTCACGCGGCGGATATGGTCGCCGCTATGCCAAGATGGCGAGCGCTGCAAGCCCGCCGGCGTATGCCGTCAGCGGCATCCCCAGGATGCCCCACATGTCGGTCAGGGTCTCCTTGATGTCGCACACATCGCCCGCCACAGACGCAAGCCGCGAGGCGAGGGCACCCTATCCGTCCTGGTCCGGCGGCTCAGCGGGCGTGTCCAACGGTATCATTCCTATGTCCTGAACGCAGGATGACAGCCCGTTCTGGATCGTGTTGGCGGGTGGGCTGGGTGCGGTGTTGGCGGGCGATGGCGCGGCCGCTGCGCTCCAAGCGCGGTGCCGCGACGTGCGACGATGATCCGGCGCGCGCCGCGACAAAACCTCACGTGCCGTGGGACCGGGCTGGCCGGCTTCTGCGCCGTCGCTGTGCGAACCCCTGTCATTGTGCACCGCCGCAAGCCCCTGATTTCCGCAATCGGCGCACAAATCCTGTCCGCGAACACCAGATTATCGCGGAGCCGCCCTCGGCCTATCTCCCCGGCATCGGCAGACGGTCGCTACCAAGGCCTTCGCCGAAACAACCAATAGACCGGCCATCTCGGACGACCGATCGCACCACAGGAGACTGACGATGAAGACCTTCATCCTTGCCCTGATCGCCGCCGTGTCGCTGGGTGTGGGCAGCGCAAATCTGGCCCATGCCGCGATCATCTCCTCTCACCATCAGTTTCCGCCCTCTTCGTCCAACGGCTAATTTGCCGCGACACGGGAACTGACGCCGGGGCCGGCCTTCGGGCCGGCTTCGCCGCGTACGGGGCGCGCGATGCCGCCCCGCCTCGCACCCAAGTGACGCACGGCCCCCGTGCGTCGCAGGCGCAGCCGGGCCACACTGGGGCATGAACCCGGTGGACCTTGCGTTGATCCTCGCCGTCGACGGCTCGGCCAGCGTCACCTACGACGAATTCAACCTGATCGCGTCGGGCATGGCGAGCGCGCTGCGCGATGCCGCCGTGGTGCGCGGCCTGATCGGTGGGCCCGCCAAGGCCAGCCTGGGTGCGCTGCTGTTGTGGTCTGGGTCGGGTCAGCAGGCGGTGCTGACGGACTGGACGCAGATTGCCTCGCCCAAGGACGCGGCGGATTTCGCCGATGCAGTGGACAATATGTCCCGTGTCATCCAACCGGGGCAGACCGCGATCGGCGAGGCCCTGCTGGCCGCGCTGACCCTGTTCAGCCATCTGCCGGCGCAACCCGCCCGCCACGTGGTGGACGTGGTCGGCGACGGGCGGTCCAACGATGGCATCGCACCCGGGCCAATCCGTGACCGGATGGCGGGCGCCGGGATCACGATCAACGGGCTCTGTATCCTGCACGAGGAGCCCGATCTGCTGACGTCCTACACAGGGGAGGTGATCGGCGGGCCGGGTGCCTTCGCCGTGACCTGCAAGACCTACGACGACTTCACCGAGGCGATGCGGCAGAAACTGACGCGTGAGGTTGGTGGGCCGATCGTATGACACACTGCGCGCTGCGCGTCGTGGCGCTGCTCGGCGTCACGCTGGCCGGCTGCGCCGCGCCGCCCCCGCCCGAGGCGTTGACCGCCGGGCCGAAGACCGAGACGATCTATCTGATCGAACGCGGGTGGCACACCGACATCGGCATCAGCGCAGACCAGATCGATCCATCGCTGGCGGCGCTGCGGACGGCGCTGCCGGGTGTCCGCGTGCTGTTGATCGGCTTCGGCGAGCGGGCCTATCTGCTGCGGCGCGACCATGATTTCGGCGACATGCTGGCCGCGCTGGTGCCCGGTCCCGGCGCGTTGCTGGTCACCGGCCTGCGCGATCCGCCCCAGGTGGCGTTTCCACCCGGCGACGTCGTGAAGCTGCGCGTCTCCGCGCGCGGATTGGCCGAGTTGAATGGCTTTTTCGCGCGCTCCTTCGAGCGCACGCCAGATGGCGCCCCGCGCGAAATCGGCGCCGGCCCCTATGCGGGCAGCCTGTTCTATGCCGCAACTGTAACGTACAGCGGCACCTTCACGTGTAATACCTGGACCGCCGAGGGGCTGCAGACCGCCGGCCTGCCGATCCACGCTGACGGCGTGCTGTTCGCCGACGGCGTGGCCGATCAGGCGCGGCGCATTGCCGGGGGCCCCGAATGACCCGTTGGCAAGGGACTTACCGGCAAGGCGGCGCCGCGCCGTTGGCGCAAACCACCGTGGACCCCGGCGGCACCACGATGGTCGTGTTCTGCTTCGGCGGCGGCGGGTCGCTGCTGCTGAAGCTGAGGCAGCCACCCACGGCCAGAGGCAGCGACAAGGACAGCAATAAAAGGATCAGACGTGACACGCGCATGTGATCATCCCTCACGAATAGGTGCGCCAACACGACACGTGGTGCCGCGCCTCAACCAGTCTTTGGCAGCGCATCCGCGCGCGCGGGTAATCCGGCGCGCTCACTGCTTGGGCAAACTCTGCCGGGCAGTCGGGGCAATATTATGTCCGCGTACTCAAATACCGGTGATGCTCACGCGATGACTGTGGCATCTCCGCCCGGTCATGCCGCCTTGTCATCAATCGGTGCGGTTGGCAGACTGCTGGCATCATGACCTGTCTGCGATGGATTCTCCTCTGGCTGCTGGTGCCGCTCGCGCCGGCCTGGGCGGAGCATACGGTGCATGTCCGGATCGATCATGACATTGCCACCTACGACGTGCACCGTGATCTGACCTGGACGATGACCGATACGATCGATGTCACGCTGCTCACCCGGCACGGCATCCAGACCGCAGATCGCAGCGCCTGGACCTTCTCCCCCGACAAGCAGTCGCTCGACCTGGTCGAGGCATGGGTCGACCAGCCCGATGGCACGCGCATCCTCGTGCCGGCCAGCAGCGTGTTCACGCGGCCCAGCGCGGCAACACAGAACGCGCCGGGGTTCGTCAACAGCATGACCACCACCGTGCTGTTCCCGCAGTTGCGCGAGGGCAGTCACACGCATGTGGTGTGGCGCGTGACGCAGAAGACGCCAGGGCTGTTCGGGTTCAACGCGCGGGACGAGGCGTCCTTCCAGTGGGACACGGTCGACGACGAAGCGCGCATCAATATCCCCGCTGATGTCGCCCTTCACTGGCGCACGCGTGGCTACGCGGTGACGGATCAGACGCAGGACGGCATCCGTCGTATCGTCGCGCGCGCACATGACCTGCCCGGCCAGGAGGTCGAGCCGAAGATGGTCGCGACCGCGGATTTCCAGCCGACCTTCGAGGCGACCACGCTGCCCGACAAGGCGGCGATCGGCGCCATCATCTATCGCGCGTCGCAGGACCGCGCGACGGTGACCCCGGAAATCGCCGCACTAGCGGAACGGATTGTCGGCCCGCGTACCGGGCGCGACGCGGCACGTGCGATCTACGATTGGGTGGCGAGCAACATTCGCTATATCGCGGTGTATCTGTCGCTCGACGACGGCATGGTCTCGCACAGCGCTGCCGAGGTACTGCACAAGGGCTACGGCGACTGCAAGGACTACGTGGTGCTGATGCAGGCGCTGCTGGCGGCGCGCGATATTGTCGGCATTCCGGTCAGCGTCGATTGGGGCACGCGCTACGCCGATCCGATTTCCTGGGCGCCGTATTTCAGCAACCACCGCATCATCTACCTGCCTGCCTTTCATCAGTTCGCCAATCCCACGGATCGCTTCGCCGGCTTCGACGCGCTGGACCGCCGCCTGTCGGGCAAGCAGGTCGTGCTGTCGACGCCGACCGGGGCGGTGATGCGCACACCGGAATCGACACCCGAAGCCAATCGCTATCGTATGGAAAGCCATCTGACGCTCACCGCGGATGGCGGGATCGATGGCACGGCGCGTTACGCGATGTCGCCGAATACCGAGGCATATGCCCGCGCCCTGGTCAGCGGCGCGTCGTCGATGACAGACCTCGCCGAGCGGCTGCTGCAGCGCACGATCGAGGGCGGCTTCGGCACCATGCAGGCCGGCGACCCACGCGACCTGTCGCAGCCCTTCGCGATGTCGGCCACCTGGCACAGCGCGCATGTGGTGAACGAGCAGGGCGGGCGCGTCTATCTGCGCGTGCCCCCGGGTCCCGACCTGCTGCCGCCGGGCTATGAGCGCGAGAAGATCTCCCCCACCGGCAAACGCCGGTACGCGGAGCTGGCCGATGCGCGGGAACAGGAATGGCAGACGACTATCACGCTGCCGGCTGGTCTGCGCGTGGTGCAGTTGCCCGACGATGTGACGCTGGATGACCAGGTCGGCCATTACACCGCGCATTATGCGCAGCGCGGCGATGACATCACGGTCTCGCGTCGCCTGATTGTCCTGCACGATGTCGTGGACGCCGCGTCGTATCCGGACCTGGAACGATTGCTCTACGCCGCTCTGGTTGATGCGCGCGCGATCTTGGTGCTGGGCCGCGGGGAGTAGGCCGCGGGACCAGGCCGCGCTTGCGGCCTTGGGGGTGGGGCGCCAGACTGGCCGTAACACGCGCGCTCGCGCGGCACAAAGACAAGGGAATGTCCAAGCCAATGTCCACCGCACATGCTGCCGGTGCGTCCCGCTTTGCCGGCCTCACGCCTCTGCTGTCGCCACGGTCCGTCGCCATTCTGGGGGCGTCGAACGATCCGGCGCGCATCGGCGGCCGACCGCTCGCCTACATGCTGGCACAGAAATTCGCCGGCGGCATCTACCCGGTGAACCCGAACCGCCCCGAGGTGCAGGGTGTGAAGGCTTATCCCTCGGTAGCCGATCTGCCGGAGACGCCGGACGTCGCGATTGTTGCGGTGCCCGCCGAGCTGGCGATGCAGGCAGTGACGGACCTGGCGAAGCGCGGCACCAAGGGTGTGCTGATGTTCACGGCCGGCTTTGCCGAGGTGGATGACAAGGGGGCCGAGGAACAGGACCGCATGGTGGCAATCGCGCGGGCGCACGGGATGCGTCTGCTGGGGCCGAACTGCCTGGGCGTGTTCGATGCGCGTACGAACTATTACGCGACATTCTCGTCGTCATTCGACAGCGGTTGGCCGGTGCCCGGGCGAATCGGCATCGCTTCGCAGTCCGGTGCGTACGGGACACATCTCTATACGTTGGCGCGCAACCGCGGCATCGGTGCCTCGCTCTGCATCATGACCGGCAACGAGGCCGACGTGACGGTGGGTGAATGCATTGGCTGGCTGGCGGAGAATCCCGAGGTGGATGTGATCGCGGTGTACGCCGAGGGCATTCGCGAGGCCCCCGGCCTGATTGCGGCGTTCGAGACGGCGCGCGCGGCGAAGAAGCCGATTATCATGCAGAAAGTCGGCCGCAGCGAGCTGGGAACGAAGGCGGCGAAGTCGCATACCGCTTCGATCGCCGGCAATGATGCGGTGACCGAGGCGGTGATGGCCGAATTCGGCGTCGTGCGTGCGTCCAACTCCGAGGAGATGTTGGACATCGCGCACACCGCGACGCGCAAGATCTACCCGGTGAAGAACACGATGGGCGTCATTACGCTGTCGGGTGGTGCCGGCGTGCTGATCAGCGATGTCGCGGAGAGCGTTGGATTGGCGATGCCGGAGATGCCGGCGCATGCGCAGGCGAAGTTGAAGGAGCTGGTGACGTTCTGCGCGCCACGCAATCCGGTGGATGCCACGGCGCAGGTCGGCAATGACGTGTCGTTGTTGAGCAAGTTCACTGAATCGCTGGTGGTGGATGGCGGCTACTCGTCGATCCTTGGCTTCTTCACCATGGTCGCGTCCGCCCGTCGCTGGCCGCTGTTGCGTGAGCAGCTCGATATGGTACGCGTGAAACACCCCGACCGGTTGTACGTTCTGTCGGTAATCGCGCAACCGGAACGGATTCGCGAGCTGGAGGCAGACGGCTGGATCTGTCATGAGGATCCGACGCGCGCGGTGGTGGCGATTGATGCAATGGGTAAGTTCGGCACCGCCTTCGCCGCGCCGAAACCGTTGCCCGCGCCGTCGGTCGGTAGCGTGACCTTGCCGAGCACTACGCCGAGTGAGGCCGAGGCCAAGCGGCTGTTGGCTACGGCTGGCATCGCCTCGGCGCCGGAACAGGCCTGTGCCAGTGCCGTTGAGGCCGTCGCTGCTGCGGAACGCTTCGGCTTCCCGGTGGTGATGAAGCTCCTCTCGCCCGACATTCTGCACAAATCCGAAATCGGTGGCGTCTTGCTGGATGTGACCGACGCGGCCGCGGTGCGCGCGGGCTATGACACGCTGCTGTCGCGCGCCAAGCTGGCTGTGCCCAAGGCCCGCATCGAGGGCGTTTTGGTCGCAAAACAACTCAAGGGCGGCGTGGAGTGCATCATGGGCATCCATCGCGACCCTGTGTTCGGCCCGATGGCGATGTTCGGCTTGGGCGGTATCTTCGTCGAAATCCTCAAGGACGTGGTGTTCCGCCGCTGCCCGTTCGGCACAGATGTGGCGGCGGCGATGATCACGTCGATCAAGGGCGCGCCGTTGCTGCAAGGCGCCCGCGGCCGCCCGCCGGTGGACATCAAGGCGCTGGCCGAAATGCTGTCGCGCTTGTCCGCCTTCGCCGTCGCGGCGGGGCCGAAGCTGGCCTCAATCGACCTGAACCCGGTCTTTGCGATGCCGGCGGGGTTGGGAGCCCTCGCGGCGGATGCGGTGATCGAGGTGGGCGGCTGAGGCGTCGATAAAGGAAGGCTTAACCTGTCCCTCGTAGAATAGGGGTAGGAACCGTCCCTTTCCTGGCCTGCTGGTGCCCATGAGAGGATGCGGGTCATGGGACACCTAGTCCGAACACGTGGTGCTCGGCGACTGGCTGCCACCCACGCTTAGCGCCCGCCTTGGCGGCCTTGCCGAACCAGGGCTAAATCTCTGTGACAGCCGCCGGAGGGGAAACGCCGCATGATCAACAAGATCGTCCAGTCCATGGCGGACGCCATGGCGGGCATTCAGGACGGCTCCACCGTCCTGATCGGCGGCTTTGGCGCCGTGGGTCAGCCCAACGCGCTGATTGATGGCCTGATCGAGCAGGGTGCCACCAAGCTGACCGTCGCCTGCAACAACGCGGGCGTCGGGCATGTCGGGCTGGCGCGGCTGATGGAGCTCGGCCGCGTCGCCAAGATCATCTGCTCCTTCCCACGGTCCTCCGACCCCGTGGTGTTCGAGGGCCTCTACCGCGCCGGTAAGATTGAGCTGGAGATCGTGCCGCAGGGCACGTTGGCGGAACGGATGCGCGCCGCTGGCGCCGGCGTGCCGGCGTTCTTCACCGCCACCGGCGTCGGCACCAAGATGGCGATGGGCAAGGAGACCCGCGAGATCGAGGGTCGTAGCTATGTGCTGGAGAAATGGCTGCCTGGCGACGTCGCGTTGGTGGAAGCCTGGGAAGGCGACCGCTGGGGCAACCTGACGTTCAAGAAGTCCGGCCGCAACTTCAACCCGATCTGCGCGATGGCGGCCAAGCTCACGATCGCGCAGACGCAGCACCTGCGTGAGCTGGGTGAGATTGATCCCGACCACGTGGTGACGCCCGGCATCTTCGTCGATCGCGTGCTGCACGTGCCGTACGGCGATCCAACCGGGTTCTGATCGCGCGGCACCGGCGGTCGCGTGCCGCGCTGCCGTGCGGCGCGGTACGATGGCATGCCGCAAGCGATCACGCGTCGGTGAAGCAAGGCTGTTGCGGCACGGCACGCACCGTAACGGCGGTTCCGATTCGCGGCGGGACTTAGCAGGCAACGAGACATCATGCTGTGATCTGCGTCACATTTTGTCAGTCGCCGGAACAAATCCGTGTCACGTGGCAGGTCACAAACCGCGGTGCGATCACCCGGTGTGGCCAGCCCTTCGGGCTCACGACGTAACGGAGATTTAACAAAACCATCGCGCTTTCGCGTTAACATTCATGATTCTGTAATGTTTCGATCAAATCGACGACAACTCAGAATCACTGCTTGATCGCAAATATCTGGAAGCGTAACGCTCTACGCGCCACCGGAACGCCGTGGATACGTCGGTAGAGACGGATATCACGGGCATCCGCTTGCAATGCTGGAGGCGTCCATGACCCCCGTTCTCCATCGCGGACATCCCGACATCGGTCCGGCCAAGCCACCGCAGATCTCGCAATTTGTGACGGTGAGTTGGTCCTGGACCGACCAGGCGAACGGCAACATTTCATGGACCTTCATCAATTCAGATACGGTGAACAGCCACGCGGTCGTGCTGTACCGCGGCGCCAACAGCGTGCCGGAATACATTTTCGGCGGCGCCTTCTGGCCAATCTATCTGGGCCCGGACGATACCGTCTCCCACATGCTCGACGGCACACAGCCGATCCCGACGTTGACCGGCACGGGCGGTCAGCCGATGGGTCTGCTGGACTTCGGCGCCGGCGCGACACCGCGGTATCTGGTCGCGTTCATCTTCAACCTCGGTCCCGGCCAGACGTGGAGCACGCCGGAAGGCGGCTTCACCGGCCTGACCCCGACCCAGGGTACCTGCTACGCGCTGACCAGCAGCGTCTCCGGGGCCTATTGCCTGGGATATGATCCCAACCGCGTCGCCGCCTGGGACAACCAGACCGGCACGTCGAATCGCGGCTATTCGCCCGACCCGAACAACTTCGTCACGTATGCCTTCACGCCGGAACCAACCACGCCCGAGAATACGCTCGGCTATAACGATTCAATCGCCGCCGGCTCCTGCCCGGTGCAGAATTTCTATGTTGTGACGCAGAAGAATAACTACGGCCGTGACGAGGTGCAGGATACGCTGAGTTACTCGCCGGCTTTCTTCCTGTTCCTGGAAGGCTTTACGCCGAATGCAGTGGGTGGCGTCCTCCCCTCACTGTCGGGTTCCTTCAACAACACCAATATCCCCGGCCTGAGTATCACCAATACCGGCACCGTCTACGATGTCGGCTCCAGTGGTGCCAACGCCGCCGTGCCGCAGCGCATTCGTTTCGACTACGAAGTACAGTTCACCACTGCCTCACTCAGCGTTTTCCCCGCACCCACCGGCGCGCCCAAACCGTTCTCCCTCGGTGCATCGATCAGCGTGCAGAGCCAGCCCGCGCTGCAAAGCCCGCAGGCGGAGATGTTCCTGCTGGGCGGCGACGATCCGTACTTCAACAATGTCAACGGCACCGCGAACAATGAGTTCTATCGCAGCCAGGACCTGCGCGTCTTCACCGCCACGCCCGCGTTGAACAACACACCGGTCAGCGGCCCCGGCGCGCCAACGCTCGCCGATAGCTACGGCGGGGCCTATACCTACATCCAGCAACTGATCACCTGGCTCAATCAGCAGTACGGCTACCTGAACCCGAACTACACGCCGCCGGACACCAACCTCTCTGATCCGCTGGACACGGTGCTGCCGGCACAGGATACCGCGTTGAGCGGCGATTCGACGGTCGATTGGAAATCCGGAACGAACAACAACTACAACTTTGCGATCGCACGGGTGCGCTTGAAGGGCGCCTCCGGCCCGTCCGGCGAGGCGTCGAACGTGAAGGTGTTCTTCCGTGTGTTCACCACACAGACCTTCGATACCGACTACATCAATACCACCACCGCGGTGACCAACACCGATCCCTTTGTCACCTATCCCAGCACGGGCAGCCTCACGGACCCGCAAAGCCCGCTGCCGGGCACCGATGGCAGCGGTACCATCAACGGGTGTTCGTTGCCGTTCTTCGCCACCGCCAACTACGCCAACAATCCCTCGGACTACGGCAGCAACGGCGTCAACAACCAGACCATCGAAATCCCCACCGGACAGGACTATGCCTGGGCGTTCTATGGTTGCTTCCTCAACGTCTACGACCCGTCGAACCTGATCAACAGCCACCAGATCCAGTACTGGCTGCCCGCCAGCCAGCATAGCTGCCTGGTGGCGCAGATCGCCTATACGGACGCGCCGATCGAGAACACCGGCGGCACGATCGAAAACCCGGAGAACTCCGACAAGCTCGCGCAGCGCAATCTGCAGATCATCCCGTCGAGCAATCCGGGCTATCCCGCCACGCATATCGTTCCGCAATCGGTCGACCTGCGGCCCAGCCCGCCGCCGCAGTCGGCGGACCCGATCAGCATCCTCAGTTACCCCGACGAGATGATGTTCGACTGGGGCCAGGTGCCGGTGGGCAGCGTGGCCAACCTGTACTTGCCCGCAGTCAGTGCCTCATCGGTGCTGCAGCTGGCCTCGACGCTGTATCCTGCGCAGACGCTCGCTGCCGCGGATGCCAATACCATCCAGTGGCAGGTCACCGGCCCGGTCAGCTACGTGCCGATCGCAACCGGGGCCGGCGGCAGCTTTGCCGGATTGCTGACGGTGCAATTGCCGTCCACGGTCACCTATGGCCAGCAGTTCGACGTGTTGGTGCGGCGGATCAGCACGCGCCAGGTCGTCGTGCCGCCGCCCCCACCGCCGCCGCCGGTGCCGCAACTGCAGGTGAATGCGGTCATCCCGCAGCGGCTGCTGTGGCGGTACGTGACCGGCAGCTTCCTGGTCCGGATCCCGGTGCAGCCAGACAGCACCATCCTGCCGGGGGATGAGAACCTGCTCGCGGTGCTGAAATGGCGTCTTGGCCTGATCGAGCCCGCCAACCGGTGGTACCCGGTGCTGCTGCGCTATATCGGCTATCTCACGGGCCGGATCGACGGCCTGGGCGGCAACGCGGCCGGCATCCCGGCCTCGCCCGCTGGGTATCAGCCGCCGACCCGTCCCGTCGGGCCGGTCAAGGAGGACTGCTACACCGGCAAGGTCATGGGCCTGTTCTACGATCGCTTTGGCGATTTCGGGGGGTTCGACCTGCTGACCGAGGAAGGGCAGCTGCACGCCTTCCGCGCCTGTGAGCACAATCTGGAGGAGCTGGTCTACCTCGCCTGGATGGAGCGCTTCGTGATCACCGTGTGCGTGGACGCGAGCGCGGACCACCGCGTGGTGTCGGTGGCGCTACGGCGGGCCCCGCGGCCGCTGCACGGATGAGCTGAAAGCCAGGGCAAGCGTCTTATCGGACCCAGCTGGCCGAGGGTACTGCAGCCTCGGCCGGTTGGCCGTGTCGCCGAAGCGCGCTACATCTGTCGCGGACCGCCCAAGGCACAATTGCGCAAAGAGGCTCGTATGCCCGACACCGTCCTCGCCGAGGTCAAACCATTCACCCGCCCGCAGATGGCCGCGCGCGTTGCGCAGGACATCCCGGAGGGCTGGTACGTGAACCTCGGCATCGGCATTCCGACCGCCGTGGCCGACCACGTGCCACTCGATCGCGAGGTGATCTTCCACTCCGAGAACGGTGTGCTCGGCATGGGGCCGGCGCCGCCCGAGGACGACATCGACCGCTGGCTGATCAATGCAGGCAAGCAATATGTGACACTGCGGTCCGGCGGCAGCTACTGTCATCACGCCGACAGTTTCTCGATGATCCGCGGCGGGCATCTCGACCTGTGCGTGCTCGGCGCCTTCCAGGTGGCGGACAACGGCGACATCGCCAACTGGGCGACCAGCGAGAACGATACGGCGCCGGCGGTTGGTGGGGCGATGGACCTTGCCGCGGGGGCGAAACGACTTTGGGTGATGATGGAGCACACCACCAAAGACGGCACGCCGAAACTGGTGACGAAGTGCAGCTACCCGCTGACGGCCCTGGGCGCGGTGAAGCGGGTCTACAGCAACCTCGCGGTGATCGACGTCACGCCGCGCGGGTTCGTGGTGGCTGATATGGCGCCTGGCCTGACGCTGGAAGCGTTGCAGGCACGCACGGACGCCAAGCTGCATTTGCCTGCGTGAGATGAACGACGCGACCCCGAGCGCGCCGGTGCTGCTGGAAGCCCGCGACGGTGCGACGCTGACCTTGACGCTGAATTACACCCAGCGGCGCAATGCACTGTCGATGCCATTGCGGGCGGCTCTGACGGAGGCTTTGAGCCGTGCCGAGGGCGATCCCGGTGTCCGGGTGATCGTGCTGACCGGCGCTGGCGGGCACTTCTGCGCGGGCGGTGATATCAGCGGTATGAATGTTGAGGATTTGGCCGCCGGGCGGGAGCGCTTTCGTGCGACCCATCGCCTGGTTACGCAGATGGTGCATTGCGCCAAGCCGATCATCGCGGCGGTGGAAGGCTACGCGGTGGGTGCCGGCCTGTCGCTTGCGCTGTGCTGCGACACGATCGTTGCGGCGGAGGATTCACGATTTGCCGCCGGGTTCGGCCGCATCGGGCTGATCGCCGACCTTGGGCTGAATCACACCTTGCCGCAGCGTATCGGCATGGGCCGTGCGAGGCAGGTCCTGCTGTATGGCGAACAGATGGATGCGGCGACGGCCGAACGGATTGGCCTGATCGATCATGTGGTGGCGCCAGGGACAGCGCTGGCCGTTGCGCGCGATCGTGCTCGCGTACTTGCGGGCTCAGCTCCGCTGCCCATCGCGCTGACCAAGCGCCTTCTGGCTGACGGGCTGGACGCCGGGTTGGCCCAGGAACGCGATCTGCAAAGCACGCTGTTCCTGACCGAGGATCACCGCGAAGGCCGTGAGGCATTCCTCGGCAAGCGTAAGCCGGTGTTCAAGGGACGGTAAGCGACAGACGCACCGGACCCGAACCGACCTGTCATTGCAAGGAGCACAGCGACGAAGCAATGACAGTGATGTCTATCCCTGGTGTTCGCCTGAAATGCACCATCGCGTTCTGCCCGACATGGTGTCCGGGCATCAACGTGCCGGATGGCGGAAACGGCACGCTGCCAAGACATCCTGGTCCATGTGGTCGTTCTCCATCCGCCAACCGGTCTAGGCGCGCATCAGCCCATCCGGTCCCGGCAGCACATTGGCTACGCCACGCCACATGCCCGCGAGGACAGGCCAGTGTGGGTGTACCAATCCCGCATCGTGTGGAACCAGCAGTCAGAGGCCAGCCACGCATCGACCGCCACGCGCTCCTTCACCGATAACAGCGCATCGGCGTCGCGCACCAGGAACCGCCGCACCGTCGGATCGGCCAGCACATCGAAACGCCACAGCAAGTTTCGATGCTGCGGCACGCCCGCCGGCAGTGCCGTCAGCCGCAACTGTATCCCCAGGCGCGACAGCTCGCTGCGAAACGCCGGCGGCACCGAGGCATCGTGGTAAACGCGGACCGTCCCGCCGGGGAACATATGCCCGTCGATGCGGGTATTTTCCAGCAGCGGCACCTGATAGGTCGGAGCCTCGCCCCACAGGCAGTCGGCGATCACGTTCTCTGCCGCCTGTGTGGGATCGAGCGGCGGTGGCAACGCACGGGGAATCGCCGCCACCTTGGGCCGTCCGCCGAACAGTGCGTCCTTCGCTTCCAGCGCCCGCCTGGCCGTGTCCCACGGCCAGATTGGGGCGGCCGAGCCGGGTTGCCGCATCGCACAGGCAGTCGTGCATTCGGGCTGGTGCTGCCCAAGGCAACGGCGCGCTCCGCCGCCGCCATGCAGGCGGCGGGCTGGCCGGCCAGCAGCCGCCGCACAGCGAGGTTTTCGTGGATCTCGGCTGCCTCGGGGAACCGGTGCTCGCCGTCGCGCAGCGCGGCGAGGCTGTCGTCGCTCCGTCCGGCCGCGTGATGCCCCAGGCCGAGGGACAGGTAATCCGCTGGGATCAGATCCGCACCTGCCGCAATGAGCCCCTGCTGCAACGCCAACGCGTCTTCGGGCGCGCCGCGTGTCCTCAGCCGTGCCCGCTGGCGCGTCGGTCACTTCGGCAATAGCTCCACATCCGCCTCGGCGGTCGCGCTGACTGTGACGTCGGCCGGCTCGGCGCTGGGTGGCGAGGCTGCTGCAGACACGCTCATCGGCATGGTGGTCGCCCGCTGCAGCATGATCGGCTGCGGGCGCGTGCCATTCAGCCGCACTTCCTTGAAGGAACCGAACCGCAGATCCAGCAGCGCCGCGGCGTCGTCCGCGCGGCCCCGCAAGGCCGCGATCGCCTTGCGCGTGGCGTCCGCCTGCGCGGTGTGCTCGGCCGCGTCGGACAGATGCCAGCCGAGCTGGCCGACCAGCAGGCCTTTCTGCTGCAGCTCGCCCACCAGCTTCAACAGAGCAGCGCCGTCATGGCTGGTAAGGGTGAGCGATTGGTTGGCCTGCCAACGCTCAGGCCGGTCCTGTGGTGGGCTGACGCGCCAGACGAAATATCCGCCGGAGCCCACGGTGACGCCGGCGACGGCCTTCGCCGCGGCGAGCGCGTCGGCCATGGCGGCATTCACCCGGCGTTGGGCGTCGGCGGCGTTGGGCGACACCACCTCGACCCGCAACGCGGCTTCCAGCTCGTCCGGATGGGCCACCACCGTGGCGGTCTCGCTCAGCCGCAGCAGTGTGTCCGCATGGGCGGCCGCGGGCGCCAGCATCAGCAGGGCCGCGAACAGCAGACGAGGCGAAGCGGGATGCCACGACACGGGAATGCCTCCAGGCGGATGACAGGGCGCACCCTGCCCCGTTCACCGCCCCACCGGCAAGCCGGTCAGGTGCGCCCACCTTCTCATGACGAAGCGGCTGCCCGTGCTGGCGTTTTGTCAGTCCGGCAGGTCGAAAAGTTTGCACCAGCCGTTCGGGCTGATGTCACCCTCCACGACCTGGCAGGCGCGCGGGCGGCGGAAGAATGTGCAGCCGATGCAGCTCAGGCCGCCGCGCGGGTGGTCCTGATACTGTGCCGTGACCTGCGACAGCTTCGTGGTCTGCGCCAGCGCGGTGTCCGTGCCACACATCAGCACAGCAACCTGCAGCAGCCGCCGGCGCGACCGGTCCGCGATCACACCGGTTTGCTGACGTAACCATAGCGCAGGTTGCTGCGCCCCGGACCGTTTCGGACATAGTCATCCTTCAACGTGGCGAAACGATCCTGCCGCACGATTGCCGCGTGCTGCTCGAGCCCGTACAGCCGTGCCGTGTTGCCGCTAAGCACCGCGGTCTTCACCGGGCCGTCCGCTGGCCCAATCGGTGCGAACCCGTGTTTCTTCTGCATGTCCTCGGGGATCTCCAGCCGCCGCAGTCCCTCGATCTGCCATTGCGGTGCGCCGGTCCACACGGCGTCAGTGCCCCACACCACCCGATCGACGCCCAGGCCGTTGATCAGCATGCCCATCAATGCCGCGGCGAGACGCGGTTCGGCGACACTGGTCCAGGCAAAGAGCTGGCCCAGGTCGCCGTAGACATTTGTCACCCCGTATTTCGCGGGAATGTCGGCCAGATCGCTGGTCCAGGAGCTGCGGCCGGTCTTGTCGAATTCCGCCATGCCGTCGGCGGGATTGCCGCCGACCCAGCGATAACCCGAGTGGTAAACAAGGAAATTCAGTTGCGGCCAGTCCTTTGCCGCGCGGCCGATGTCGTTTACATCCGCGTAGGGCCGCAGGCGGGGGAATCTCGCCTCCACCGCCGGCGCGAACAGGCCTTTGTGGATACACACGTTGCGGACGTTGGTCTTCGCGATCCGCTCGTAGAACGGATACATCAGTTTCTCATCGTCCGCGTGCCACGGATGCGCGGCGAGTTCCTTGTGCGTGTTGTCGCCGACCGTGTAGCCCTTCCAGGAATCGGGCTTGTACTTCTCGATCGCCACATCCACCTGATCGAGCCAGCCGGGCTGGCCCGGCGTGATGGTGAAGTGGGCCAGCATGCGGCGCGATCCTGCCTGCTTGTTCACCATCTCCCGTGTCTTGAACACTTGCTCCTGCGGAATGAACCAGTCCTCGGGAATGTCGGACGGCGAGTTTGACAGCAAAGCGATCTTGGTATCGCTGTCGAGATAAATCTCCTTGACGTAATTGGCATATTTCAAATCATCGATCGTCTGTGGCTGGCTGCCGAGCTCCTTGTTCCAGCCCCATTGCCCGACCGCCTCGCGCGCCTTGACGAAGCCCATCAGCCGCGTGTCGTCGCGCAGGAAATGCGTGTGTCCGTCGATCACCATCTGCCCCGACAGCGCATCGGCGCGTGCCTGCGCCAGCTCCGGCGTTGCAGCCTCGGCTTCGCTGGCGTCGAACAGGGGACCGAACACCTGGTTCAACGCGACGAAGGAGGCCGCCATGCCGGCGGCGGTCTGGAAGAAGCGGCGGCGCGACAGGCCCTGGCGCCGCGCGAGATCGTCAGTCATCGCGATCAGCCGTGCTTCAACCTCGCGCTGCTGCGCGGTCTGCGGCACGGGTAGGTATTCGTCGCTGGAGACGATTTGCGTCGGCACCGGTGAGGGGAAGGACGCTTCCTCGGCCCCCAGTAGCCCGCTGATCATGTCGTCGCTCAGGAATTTCATCGAACGCCTCCCGCTGGTGTGGCGTGTTGGCGGCAAAGTGGCGGGCGGCGCCCGTGGCCGCAAGCCACGTCTGATTGAGCGGCAGGACGGCGCTTTGACCCGCGGCAGCTATTGGTTACGCTCCCGGCAGGCTCCGGACCCATCCGGCCTGGCCGGACAGAGGGAAGCCTCGCGTGCCGATCTGGCTTCCGGTCACGATCGCGGCCGCGCTGTTCCAGTGCTGGCGGACGGCGATGCAGCAGAAGCTGCGCCATCTGCTGTCGGTCAACGGCGCTGGCTTCGTCCGCTTCCTCTACGGTGCGCCCATCGCGCTGGTGCTGCTGATCGCCGCGCTTGCCGTCAGCGGCGATGTGCTGCCGCGCCCCACCGCCTGGACCCGCTGTGGTCCGTTGCCGGTAGGTTGACACAGATCCTCGCCACCAACCTGCCGATTACGGCGTTCGGCTTCCGCAAATTCGCCGTCAGCACCGCCTATTCCAAGACCGGGGCGGTGCAGACCGCCCTGGTCGCCTGGATCCTGCTGGGGGAGGCGCTGAAGCCGGGCGCCCTCGGCGGAATAGCTGTCGGCCTGTGCGGTGTGATGACGCTGTCACTCGCCGGCCGCCGGGTGCGGCCACGCGGCGTGCTCGCCGCCGCCGTGCAGCCCGCGGCATTGTGCGGCCTGGGCGCCGGGCTGCTGTTCGCGTTCACCACGGTATTCATCAAGCTCGGCAATCGCTCGGTCGACAACCCCGGCGTCATCGTGCGCGCGCTGTTCGTACTCGTGCTGACCACCACGCTGCAAACCCTGATGCCGGCTGCGTGGGTGGCCTGGCGCGCGCCGGAGGAGCTGCGCAAGGCGGTCACCACCTGGCGCAGCTCGGCGCTGGTGGGCATCCTTGCCGCCTGTGGCTCGGCGTGCCGGCTCAGCGCTTTCGCGATGACCGAGGTCGCGCTGCTCCGGTCGCTGGGTCAGGTCGAGATCGTCTTCACCCTGCTGTTCAGCCGCGTCTACTGGAAGGAGACACTGAAGAAGGGCGACGTCGCCGGCCTGATCCTGGTGGTGGCCGGGGTGCTGCTTATTGTGATCGGCCGTTGACGTCGGGTGGCCCTGCGCGCAGCTCGGCGCGGATCTCGGCGGCCAGCTCTGGATTGGCCCGCCGGATCTGGCTGGCGCGCAGCGTGCTGGCGATGTCGGGCAAGCCCTGCGCTTCCCAGGTCTCCAGGAACAGCAGATCACTCACCGACGTCGCGTCGTGCGCGGCGCGCAGGGCGCGGCGCACGGCCTCGGTCTGTGGTCGGTTCCAGGGTGCGGTGGTGATAGACAAAGTCGAGCCTCCCTTGGTGCGACCGCTCTCAGCTAGGGAGGGGGGTATCGCTCCGCCATCCCTCTGTGCGTGACCACCGCATGAAATCGGTGTGCGCGGAGCAAATCGCCAGGAAGGCGCGTCTTTCGGAAGCCGGATCGCGCGAGGCGGGGCGGGGATGGCCAATCCATCCCCGCGCCCGAGGCTAATAGCGGTACAGATCGTGCTTGTAGGGCCCCGCCGCATCGACGCCGATATAGCTCGCCTGCTTCTCGCTCAGCTTCGTCAGGTTGGCGCCGACCTTCGCCAGATGCAGTGCCGCGACCTTCTCATCCAGCTTCTTCGGCAGCGTATACACTTGCCGCTCGTACGTCCCGGGCGCCGCGTTGTAGAGCTCGATCTGCGCCAATACCTGGTTGGTGAAGCTCGCGCTCATCACAAAGCTGGGATGGCCGGTGGCATTGCCCAGGTTGACCAATCGTCCCTCGGACAGAACGATCAGCCGCTTGCCGTTGGGGAACACCACCTCGTCGACCTGCGGCTTCACGTTTTCCCATGTGTAGTTGCGCAACGGTTCGATCTGGATCTCGGAATCGAAATGACCGATGTTGCAGACGATCGCGCGATGCTTCATCGCCCGCATGTGCTCGATGGTGATGACATCGACATTGCCGGTGGCAGTCACGAAGATATCGCCGATCGGCGCCGCCTCGTCCATCGTGACGACCTGGTAACCTTCCATCGCCGCCTGCAACGCGCAGATCGGGTCGATCTCGGTCACCATCACGCGGCAGCCGGCGTTGCGCAGCGACGCGGCCGAGCCCTTGCCGACGTCGCCGAACCCGTTCACCACCGCGATCTTGCCGGCCATCATCACGTCGGTGCCGCGGCGGATGCCATCCACCAGCGATTCGCGGCAGCCGTACAGGTTGTCGAACTTCGACTTCGTGACGCTGTCGTTCACATTAATCGCCGGCGTCAGCAGCGTGCCGTCGCGCGCCATGTCGCGCAGGCGGTGCACGCCGGTCGTGGTCTCCTCCGAGATGCCGCGCACGTCCGTCAGCATCTCCGGATACGTCTGGTGCATCAGCAGCGTCAGGTCGCCGCCGTCATCGAGGATCATGTTGGGCGTCCAGCCGTCAGGGCCGCGCACGGTCTGCTCGATGCACCACCAGAACTCTTCGTCGTTCATGCCCTTCCACGCGAAGACGGGGACGCCGGCGGCGGCAACGCCCGCCGCGGCATGGTCCTGGGTGGAGAATATGTTGCACGACGACCAGCGGACGGTGGCGCCCAGCGCCTGCAGCGTCTCGATCAGCACCGCGGTCTGGATGGTCATGTGCAGGCAGCCGGCGATACGGGCCCCGGCCAGCGGCTTCGAGGCGCCATATTCCGCACGCGTGGCCATCAGGCCGGGCATCTCGTCCTCGGCCATGGAGATCTCCTTGCGGCCCCACTCGGCGAGGGAGATGTCCTTGACCTTGTTGTCGGGGGCGTTGGCCATGTCGGGGTGCTCCTGCTGTTGGCGGCGTCATATAAAGATATCTGCATGTCTGCAAGGGCTTTCCAGGCGAGGCCGGGGAGCCGGTCCTTAGGTGGGGGCCATGAGACAAGGGTTCCCGCGCTTGGCGCGAAGCGCCTTCATCCGCCTCGCGCGCAAGGGACCGTCCCTGGTCCGCCGACCTCGGTGCCGCTGCGCCCCGGCGGGGGATCTTCCCGCGGACCCGCGCCCACCCCGGACCGAGGCTTGTTCGCACACCGGTTCCATGTCAGCCCTTACGCACCGGACCGACCAAGGAAACCGCGATGACCGAAGCCAAATTCATCCACATGAACGGCACCCTCGTGCCCTACGCCGACGCCAAGGTGCACATCCAATCCCCCGGCATGAAGTTCGGCATCGGCGTCTTCGAGGGCGTCCGCGGCTACTGGAATGCCAAGCGTGAGCAGATGTTCGTCTTCCGCCTGCAGGAACACCTCGATCGCCTGCAGTTCTCGATGCGCGTGATGCGCATGGACCACGACCTGACCAACGACCGCCTGACTGAGGCGACACTGGAGGTGATCCGCGCCAACGAATTCCGCGCGGACATCCATCTGCGCCCCTTCGCCTGGGTCGACGGCCAGGGCGACATGCTGGCCACCGGCCCCGTCGCCTGGTCGATCGCGGCGGTTGCCCGCCCGCGCAGCAAACTGACCGAGGGCGTGTCCTGCGCCGTCTCCTCCTGGCGCCGCATCTCCGACACCGCGATGCCGCCGCGGGTGAAGGCGTCGGGCAACTACATCAACTCCCGCCTCGGCGCGCAGCAATCCCAGCTCGACGGCTACGACACGGTGCTGATGTTGACCGAGCAGGGCCGCGTGGCCGAATCCTACGGTTCCTGCTTCTTCATGATCCGCAATGGTCGTCCGGTGACGCCCAACGTCACCAGCTCGATCCTGGAAAGTATCACCCGCGCTACCCTGATCGACCTGTTGCAGGAGATGACCGGCCGGGAGGTCGAGCAGCGCGACATCGACCGCACCGAGCTGTACGACGCTGAGGAGGCGTTCCTGTGCGGCTCCAGTTACGAAGTGCAGCCGATCCTCAGCATCGACCGCCTCGATGTTGGCACCGGCCAAGTGGGTGCGCTGACCCGTCGTCTCCAACAGCGCTATTTCGACCTGGTCTACGGCGAAACCAACGAACACAGCGACTGGCTCACCCCGGTGTACGGTGCGCGTTAGCGCGGGACCGAGGCCCACCGGCTTGAAAACGTCATCTTAGCGGTGCATCTGGTCAGGTAACTTGCAGACCGCCTGTCATCGTCTCCCAGCGTTACGTGTGACCGACCGGAAGCCCTGGCGGAGGGCACGAAAGCCGTGGGACCCTGACAGGCGGAAGATGCAACCCGGCGCGCTGGACGCCGCACCACCTGGCGGGTAGGCAGCCGCGTTTACGGCTGTACCGAAGCGCGAAGGATCCCATTGCATGGCTGGCGTCGACATTCTCGCTTCCGCTTTCTCCGGCGCGAACGCGGCCTTTCTCGGTGAGCAGTACGCTCGCTGGGCCACCAACCCCGGCTCCGTCGATCCCAGCTTCGGTGAGCTGTTCGACGCGCTGAACGATGAAGCCCGCGCCGTGCTGGAGGATGCCACCGGGGCGTCCTGGACCCCGCATCCGCGCGCGTCCGCCGAGGCCGAGCCACCCCGCCCGATGACCGCTGCGGCGGAGCTGCCGGCACGCCCGACGTCCCGCGCGGAAATCATCGCCAGCCTGCGCGCGCTGATGCTGATCCGCTCCTATCGCGTGCGCGGCCATCTGGAGGCACGTCTCGATCCGCTCGGCCTGCAGGTGCCGAAGTCACACGCCGAGCTCGATCCGACGAGCTACGGCTTCGCCGCCGGTGACTGGGACCGTGGCATCTTCATCGACAACGTGCTGGGCCGCGAGAGCGCCACGCTGCGCGAAATCATGCACATCCTGCGGGAGACCTATTGCGGGCCGATCGGCGTCGAGTTCATGCACATCCAGGATCCGGACCAGAAGTCCTGGATCCAGCGCCGCGTCGAAGGTGCCCCCTGGCGCACCGGCTTCGACCGCACCGCCAAGCGCAAGATCCTGAAGGAGCTGACCGAAGCCGAGGGCTTCGAGATGTTCTGCCAGAAGCGCTACGTCACCACGAAGCGCTTCGGCCTGGAGGGTGGCGAGGTCACCATTCCCGCCATCCACGCCATGATCGAGACCTGTGTTGCGGCCGGCGTCAACGAGGTCGCCATCGGCATGCCGCATCGCGGCCGGCTCAACACCCTGGTCAACGTGGTGAAAAAGCCGCTGACCCAGGTGTTCAGCGAGTTCGGCGGCGAGAGCTTCAAGCCCGACGATGTGCAGGGCTCGGGCGACGTGAAATATCACCTCGGCACGTCAAGCGATCAGGAGATCGAGGGCCGCCAGGTCCATCTCTCCCTGCAACCCAACCCGTCGCATCTGGAAGCGGTCGATCCGGTGGTGGTCGGCAAGGTGCGCGCCCGTCAGGACCAGGCCGGTGATACCCAACGCCGCGGCTCGGTGATGGCGATCCTGATGCATGGCGATGCGGCATTCGCCGGCCAGGGCCTGGTGTATGAGACGCTGGCGATGAGCCAGCTCATCGGCTATCGCACTGGCGGCACGATCCATGTGGTCGTGAACAACCAAATCGGCTTCACCACGGTGCCGGCGCATGCCTATTCCGGCCTCTATTGCACCGACATCGCGAAGGGCATCCAGGCGCCGATCCTGCACGTGAACGGCGACGATCCCGAAGCGGTCGTGTTCTGTGCGCGTATGGCGGCTGAATTCCGCATGCGTTTCGCGACCGACATCGTGCTGGACATCGTCTGCTATCGCCGCCACGGCCACAACGAGACCGACGAGCCGGCATTCACGCAGCCCATCATGTACCGCGCCATTGGCAAACTGCGCACCACACGCGCGCTGTATGCCGATCGCCTGGCGCAGGAAGACATGGTCTCCGCGGCGGATGCACGCCGCATGGTGGAAGACTTCAACACCACACTCGAAGCGGCCAATCAGGCGGCGCAGGGCTTCAAGGTCAACAAGGCCGATTGGCTGGAAGGCCACTGGTCCGGCTTGACGCAGGCGGCTCACGAAGTCGATCATCACGACGATGCCACCGCGGTGGACGATGCGGCGTTGCGCCGGATCGGCATGGCGCTGGCACACGTGCCGGATGGTTTCGCCGTCAATCCGAAGATCGCCCGTCAGCTCGACGCCAAGCGGACGATGATCGAAACCGGCGAAGGCATCGACTGGTCCACCGGCGAGGCGCTGGCCTATGGCGCGCTGCTGCTGGAAGGCCATCGGGTTCGCCTGTCCGGCGAGGACTCCCAGCGCGGCACCTTCAGCCAGCGCCATGCCGTGCTGGTCGACCAGGACAACCAGCATGAATACGTCCCGCTGAACAACATCTCGCCCGATCAGGCGAAGATCGAGATCTACAACTCGCTGCTGTCGGAAGCCGGCGTGCTGGGATTCGAATACGGCTACTCGCTGGCCGATCCGAAGACGCTGGTGTTGTGGGAAGCGCAGTTCGGCGATTTCGCCAACGGCGCGCAGGTCATCATCGATCAGTTCCTGGCCAGTGGCGAAACGAAGTGGCTGCGAATGTCCGGCCTGACGTTGCTGCTGCCGCATGGCTATGAGGGTCAGGGGCCGGAACATTCGTCGGCTCGCATCGAGCGCTACCTGCAATTGTGCGCTGAGCGGAACATGCAGGTCTGCAACCTGACCACGCCGGCCAATTACTTCCACGCGCTGCGCCGGCAGATGAAGCGCAACTTCCGCAAGCCGCTGATCATCTTCACGCCGAAGTCGTTGCTGCGTCACAAGCTGGCAGTGTCGGCGCTGAAGGACTTCAATAACGGCAGCACCTTCCTGACGGTGATCCCGGAGATCGACGCGATCGCGCCGCCTGAGCAGGTGCGCCGCGTGGTGATCTGCAGCGGCAAGGTCTATTACGATCTGCTGGCCGCCCGGCGGGAGCAGCAGATCACCGATGTCGCCATCGTGCGGCTCGAGCAGTTCTATCCGTTCCCGATCCGTTCCCTGCCGGTGGCGCTAGCTTCTTACAAGAACGCCGACATCACCTGGTGCCAGGAAGAACCGGAGAACATGGGCGGTTGGACTTTTGTGGATCGGCGGATCGAAGCGATGCTGGCGGGCATGGACATCAAGGCGAGACGGCCCGCCTATGTCGGCCGTGAAGCCGCTGCGAGCCCGGCCACGGGCCTGGCCCGCACGCACAGCGAACAGCAGGCCGCACTGGTGAAGGCCGCGTTGGGACTGACATAGACCGTCGCTGCCGTACACCTCTCCTGCGATGCGGGAGAGGTCGCCACGCGTCAGCGTGGCGGGTGAGGGTACGGCGCGGCACATAGCTCTCACCCGGCGTGCTGACGCACGCCGACCTCGCCCGCGCGGCGGGAGGGGTGCACGACCGTGGAGACAGACCGTTGGCGACCGAAATCAAAGTGCCCGCGCTGGGCGAAAGCGTGACCTCGGCGACCGTGGCGCGCTGGATCAAGCAGCCCGGTGAGGCTGTCGCCGCGGATGAGCCGCTGGTTGAGCTGGAGACCGACAAAGTTACCGTCGAGGTGAACGCCCCGGTCGCCGGCGTGCTGACGTCGATCAGTGTGCCGGAGGGCGCCGAGGTTGAAGTCGGTGCCCTGCTCGGCGTGGTCGATCCCGCCGGCACGCAGACGGTTGCCGGTCCCGCCGCCAACCCGCTGCCCGGTGTGCGCCCCCCGCCGCGTCCGGTCGGGCCGGTGGCGCGTCCGGCCGCGCCGGAGGCCCCGCCGCCCGCGCCGCGCGCCGCGGCCGCCCCGGCGCCAATGCCCGCTGCGGCGAAGATGATGGAGGAGCGTCACGTCGTAGCCGAAACGATCGGCGCCGGCACCGGCAAGGACGGCCGCATCACCAAGGGTGACGTGCTCGACTTCCTGAACCGCCCGGCGGCGGTTCCGGCTCCGCCGCCCGCTCCCGCGGCGCCACGTGCGCCTGATGCGCGCGAGGAACGCGTGCGCATGACGCGCCTGCGGCGCACCATCGCCGCGCGGTTGAAGGAGGCGCAGAACAATGCCGCCATGCTGACCACCTTCAACGAGGTGGACATGTCGGCGGTGATGGCGTTGCGCACGGAATATCGTGATGCGTTCGAGAAGAAGCATGGCGGCGTGCGCCTGGGCTTCATGGGCTTCTTCGTGAAGGCGTGTGTGGCCGCGCTGCAGGAATTCCCTGCGGTCAACGCCGAGATTGATGGCGACGACATCGTCTACAAGCACTTCGTTCACATGGGCATTGCGGTCGGCGGGCCCGGCGGGCTGGTGGTGCCGGTCGTGCGCGATGCCGACCGCATGGGCTTCGCCGAGATCGAGCAGGCGATTGCCGAGTTCGGCCGCCGC
Organism: Acetobacteraceae bacterium; assembly: GCA_035486355.1. Lineage (GTDB taxonomy): Bacteria > Pseudomonadota > Alphaproteobacteria > Acetobacterales > Acetobacteraceae > Palsa-883. The sequence goes on along the minus strand of DATHNE010000115.1, from coordinate 48,827 downwards.
GCGCGCGACGGCGCGCTGAAGCTGGAGGAGCTGACCGGTGGCACGTTCAGCATCACCAATGGCGGCGTCTACGGCAGCCTGATGTCGACGCCGATCCTGAACCCGCCGCAGTCGGCGATCCTGGGCATGCACAAGATCCAGGAGCGGCCGGTGGCGGTGGACGGCAAAATCGAGATCCGCCCGATGATGTATCTCGCGGTCAGCTACGACCATCGCATCGTCGACGGCAAGGAAGCCGTTTCGTTCCTGGTCCGGGTCAAGCAAGGCGTCGAGGATCCACGCCGGCTGCTGCTGGACGTCTGAGATGAGCGACAGCTTCGACCTGATCGTCATCGGTGCCGGTCCCGGCGGCTACGTCTGCGCCATTCGTGCCGCACAGCTCGGCATGAAAGTCGCCTGCGTCGAAAGCCGGGCGACGCTCGGTGGGACGTGTCTCAACATCGGCTGTATCCCGTCCAAGGCGTTGCTTTATTCGTCGGAGGAATTCCGCAAGGCGGGACACGCGATGGCCGAGCAGGGCATCAAGATAGGCTCGGTGGAACTCGACCTCGCGCGCATGCAGGCGCGTAAGGGCGAGGTGGTCACCGCCAACGTCAAGGGCGTGGAATTCCTGTTCCGCAAGAACAAGGTTACCTGGCTGAAGGGCACCGGCCGGATCGTTGCTGCTGGCAAAGTCGAGGTTGCCGGCACCGTCTACGAGACGAAGAACATCGTGATCGCCACCGGTAGCGAGAGCATGCCGCTGGCGGGTGTTGAAGTGGACGAGAAGCAAATCGTCAGCTCCACCGGCGGGCTGGAGATCGATGTGGTACCGAAGCATCTGGTTGTGATCGGCGGAGGCGTGATCGGCCTGGAGCTGGGCAGCGTCTGGCGCCGGTTGGGCGCGGACGTGACGGTGGTGGAGTTTCTTGACCGGATCGTTCCGACCATGGATGGCGAGGTCGCAACCGCGTTCCAGCGTATCCTGGCGAAGCAAGGGCTGAAGTTCCGCCTCGGCAGCAAGGTGACAGCGGCCAAGCAGGGCAACGACGGTGTGACGCTGACGGTCGAGGCGGCCAAGGGCGGCGTTGCCGAGACGCTGCACGCCGACATCGTGCTGCTGTCGATTGGGCGGCGCGCCTATACCGAGGGGCTTGGCCTGGCTGAAGCCGGCGTTGCCACTGACAGCCGTGGCCGCGTCACCACCGACGCGCATTTCGCCACCAACGTTCCGGGGATCTGGGCGATCGGCGATGTCATCGCCGGCCCGATGCTGGCGCACAAGGCTGAGGACGAAGGGGTTGCGGCGGCAGAACGCATCGCTGGCCAGGCCGGCCATGTGAACTATGACGCGATCCCGAGCGTGGTTTACACCTCGCCCGAGGTTGCTTCCGTCGGGAAGACCGAGGAAGAGCTGAAAGCCGCAGGTGTGGCCTACAATGTTGGCAAGTTCCCCTTCACCGCTAACGGTCGTGCCCGGGCCATGGCGCAGACGGATGGGTTCGTGAAACTGCTTGCGGACAAAACGACGGACCGGCTGCTGGGCGCGCATATCATCGGTGCCGAAGCCGGCACGGTCATGGCGGAGCTGGTGACGGCGATTGAGTTTGGCGCCTCGGCCGAGGACGTCGCCCGCACCTGTCATGCGCACCCCAGCCTCAACGAGGCGGTGAAAGAAGCCGCGATGGCCGTCGACGGTCGCGCAATTCACCTCTAGCGCGTGAGCGATACGAATATGCACACCACCCAGCATTGCGAGGAGCGGAGCGACGAAGCAATCGGGTGCCGCGCAGGCACCGGATTGTGAGACGCATGATCCCTCTTGCCCTCACCATGGGTGATCCTGCCGGGATTGGCGGCGAACTGACGCTGCGTGCCTGGCAGCTCCGTCGCGCTGGCGCGGGCCGCTTCGTCGCCCTCGATGATCCGAACCGGCTGCGTCAACTGGCGCATGATCTGCGTCTTGATGTCCCCATCGTTGACGTTTCCTCGGCTGCCGCGGCTGCCACGATCTTCGCCGACGCTCTGCCTGTCCTGTCGGTGCCGCTCGCCGTCGCGCCAGTCCCTGGCGACCCGGACGCAGCCAACGCCCCGGCTGTCGTCGCGTCCATTGAACAGGCCGCGCGCCTTGCCATGGCCGGTGAGGTCGGCGCGGTCGTCACCAACCCGATCAACAAGGCGGCGCTTTACAACGCCGGCTTCAGCTACCCCGGCCATACCGAATTCCTCGCCGCGCTGACCGGTGCCATCGGCAAGCAGATCATGATGCTGGCCAGCCCGGATCTGCGTGTGGTGCCGGTGACGGTGCACGCATCATTGCGTAAATCAATCGAGATGATCACGGTCGAGCGTATCGTCGCGGCCGCTCGTACAACCGCGATGGCGCTGCAACGTGATTTCGGTATCGCCGCGCCGCGCCTGGCCATCGCCGGCCTCAATCCGCACGCCGGCGAGCAGGGCGCGCTGGGTGACGAGGAAACCACCATCATCGGTCCTGCCATCGCGGAACTTCGCAGTGACGGCCTGGAGATTTCTGGTCCCTGGCCGCCTGACACGATGTTTACCGAAACCGCGCGTGCCCGCTACGACGTGGCGATCTGCATGTATCACGACCAAGCGCTGATCCCGCTGAAGACGCTCGACATGAGGCACGGGGTGAACGTCACGCTCGGCCTGCCGATCGTGCGCACCTCCCCCGATCACGGCACCGCCTACGACATCGCCGGCAAGGGCATCGCCGATCCCTCCAGTCTGTTCGCGGCATTGGACCTGGCGGCCACGCTCGCCACACGCCGCGCGATGGCATAGCGAAACTGCTTCCACCCACCCCGCCCCTGACGATAGTGTCGCCCTGACGCAAGGGAGGCATCGATGAGCGAGAGCGCAGCGACCCAGGCCGCCGGCATGCCCTGCCCGCGTTGCCGTGTCGATCTGGTGATAACTGAGCGCATGGGCGTCGAGATCGATTTTTGCCCGAAATGCCGGGGCGTTTGGCTCGATCGCGGCGAACTCGACAAGATCATCGAGCGCAGCGAGCAGTTCAGCGCGAAGCCAGCGGAAGCGCCGCCCGCGTCACCCGCGCAAAGTCCATGGCAGCCCGCATCGCAAGGCCAGGCGCAACAGCCCGCCCCGCAACAACAGGGAGGCTGGAATCAGGGGCACGATCATGGCCATGGTTACGGCGGTCATGGTCACGATGGCTCCGGTCGCCACGGCTCCTTTCTGGGACGGCTGTTCGGCTGACCAGCACCGTCTGACAAAGGCGTTGCAGGGACTCCCCCTGTTTGCGAACTGGGCTTAGCATCGTCTCCGCAAGGGCGCCGCCGCCCGGCAGGGGCCCGTCAAACATGATGGAGGCGCCCGCATGTCAGGAACCCAAAACGGCAGAAGTCCTCGCTCGGTGGCGCTGGTCGGGCCCTACTCCAGCGGCAAGTCCAGCCTGTTCGATGCGTTGATGGAGGCCGCCGGCACGCCCGTGAAGCGTCCGGCCGACCCGCGCAATCGGCCCAGCACCACCGAGCTGCGTATTGGCCATTGCCAGTATCTGGGCGATGCGTGGGCGATCGTGGATTGCCCCGGGTCCATCGAGTTCGCCTACGAGGTCACGGCGGCGCTGACGGCGGTCGATCTGGCTGTTGTGGTCTGCGAACCCACCCCCGCGCGTGCCCTGACGGTGGCCCCGCTGCTGAAGCAGTTGGCTGACCAGGGCGTGCCGCACATGGTCTTCGTCAACAAGATCGACACGCTGGAGGGCAGCGTCGCCGACACGCTGACGGCCTTGCAGGGGTATGCGAAATGCCCGCTGGTCTTGCGCCAGGTGCCGATCCGGCACGGCGAGACAATCACCGGCTATGTCGATGTGGTGAGCGAACGGGCGTATCGCTATCGCAAGGGTCAGCCGTCGGAGCTGGTGCAGATCCCGTCAGAGATGCAGGCCGACGAGCAGGAGGCGCTCAACAAGCTGGTTGAGGTGCTGGCCGACCGCGACGACGTGCTGCTGGAAAAGGTGCTGGAGGACGTCAAGCCGAGCACCGCGGAGATCTATGCCGATCTGCGCAAGGACCTGGCCGAAGGGTCGGTGATCGGAATGCTGCTCGGTGGCGCAGACAATGCCCACGGCGTGCGCCGGCTGTGGAAAGCGCTGCGGCACGACACGCCCTTCAATGCGGAGACGGCGGAACGCCACGGTGTGACCGCGGAGGGTCCCCCGATCGCCCAGGTGTTCAAGACCGTGCATGCCGGGCACACCGGCAAGCTGTCCTATGCCCGGATCTGGCGCGGGGGCATCAAGGATGGTGCCGCGCTTGGCGGCAGTCGGTTGGGCGGCCTCTATCACACCAACGGGGCCGAGCTGGCCAAGTGCGTGGAGGCGCAGACCGGCGAGCTGGTCGCGCTCGGCCGATTGGAGAGCGTCGCGACAGGCGCCACCGTGTCGCCGAACGGCGCACCGGAGGCGTTGCCATTCCCCGCGGCGCCGCCGCCGGTTTATTCGCTGGCCATCGCCACGACCGATCGCAAGGACGACGTGAAACTGTCCGGTGCGCTGCAGAAGCTCGTTGAGGAAGATCCGACACTCCGCATCGAGCACCAGCCGGACACGGGCGAGACCATCCTGCACGGTCAGGGCGAGATCCACCTGAACACTGTGGTGGAACGCCTGGCGCGGAACTATGCGCTAAGGCTGACCACGCATCGACCGCAGGTCGCGTTCAAGGAGACAATCCGCCTCGCCGTGCATGAGCACGGTCGGCTGAAACGCCAGACGGGCGGGCACGGGCAATTCGCCGACGTGAAGATCGACATTGCGCCGCGTCCGCGCGGGGCCGGCTTTGAATTCATCGACAAGATCGTCGGTGGCGCCGTGCCGCGCAATTTCATCCCGGCGGTCGGCGAGGCGGCGGAGGACGCGGCGAAGAAAGGCCCGTTCGGCTACCCGGTGGTCGACATCTCCGTCACCCTGACCGACGGTCAGTTCCACAGCGTCGACAGCTCCGACATGGCGTTCAAGACCGCAACCAGCCTGGCGATGAAGGAGGGGCTGGCGAAGGCCGATCCGGTGGTGCTGGAGCCGATCGAACATGTGACGCTCAGCGTGCCGAATGAATTCACTGCGCGCGCGCAACGGCTGCTGAGTGGACGGCGTGGCCAGATCCTGGGCTACGCCGAGCGACCGGGTTGGAGCGGCTGGGACGACGTCGAAGCGCTGGTGCCGGCAGCGGAGTTGCATGATCTGATCATCGAACTTCGCTCGCAGACGCTCGGCTTGGGGACGTATTGCCGTCGGTTCGATCATCTGGCGGAAGCGCGGGTAGAGGCGAAGCGCGGCGCTGCGTAGAGGCGAATGTATATACCGGCTGGGTGTGTCACAGGGTCGTCAGGCTAGCCCTGCGCGCGCCGGGCCGCGCGGTCCATCAGCCGTCTTTCGTGATGACGGACGAACAGCATGCCGGCCGCAATGCCGCCTGCCACGATGACGCCAAGCCCGATCGCAAGCGGACCGGCGAGGCTCTTCAGCGTGTCGCCAAGTGCCTCGGCACCCAGGCCGTACCCGGCGGCCCACAGCACGCTGCCAACCGCATTCGCCACCAGGAAACGCGGCCATGGCATGCGCGTCGCGCCCGCGAGCAGCCCCGCCAACTGGCGCAACAGCGCAACGAAGCGCGAGGCGATGACCACCTTCACGCCATGGCGGCGAAACAGGATGCGTCCCAGGGACAGGCGCGAGGCCGTCAGGCCGATGCGTGCCCCGTGTGTGCGCAACAGGCGGTATCCGAGGGTGTAGCCGATCACATAGCCACCCAACTGGCCAACAAAGGCACCGAGCGAGGCGCACAACACGATCAGGCTGGTATCCAGGTTCCGCGTGTGGACGGCATAGAGCACGGCGCCGATCAGCAACGTCTCACCCGGCAGCGGCAGACCAAGGCATTCCAGCGCGATCAGGATGGCGAGCGCCGGGTAACCGTAGGCATGCAGCAGTTGCACCAGAACGTGATGCGGAACGAATGACACGAAGGGCAGCTTCTCGGACGGGGGTGACGGGTGACCGGCGTGGTGGCGGCCGTTTCGGCTCTGCCTATGGCTAGGTGATGGGGCTATATATGGCCCACTGATGAGCGGGACGCAAAGCATGTCGTATCCAGCCGGTGAGCGCTGGGATGTCGTCGTGGTGGGCGGTGGCCATGCCGGCTGCGAGGCCGCCGCGACGGCCGCCCGGATGGGCGCGCGCACGCTGTTGCTGACGCATCGGACCGAGACGATCGGTGAGATGTCGTGCAATCCCTCGATCGGTGGCATCGGCAAGGGCCATCTGGTGCGGGAGATTGACGCGCTTGACGGGTTGATGGGCCGCGCGGCCGACCGCGCAGGGATCCATTTCAAGCTGCTCAATCGCAGCAAGGGGCCGGCGGTGCGTGGTCCGCGGGCGCAAGCGGACCGTGCGCTCTATCGCCAGGCGGTGCGGGCACTGCTGGCCGAGACCGCCAATCTGACGATCCTGGCTGATCCGGTCGAGGATCTGGAGATTGGCGCTGACGGCGCGCTGGCCGCGCTGATCTGTGCCAGTGGCGCGCGCATCCGTTGCGGAGCGGCGGTCCTGACCACCGGCACGTTTCTGCGTGGCGTGATTCATATCGGTGACCGGCACACACCGGCTGGCCGGATCGGGGAAGCGCCTTCGGTGGGTCTGGCCCGCACGCTGGAGCGGCTGAACCTGCCACTGGGCCGACTGAAGACCGGCACGCCGCCGCGGCTCGATCGGCGCTCGATCGACTGGGAAGGCCTGGACGCGGATCCGGGCGACGCGGTGCCGGAGCCATTCAGCACGTTGACCGAGGCAATTACCAACCCGCAGATCGCCTGCCGTGTCACCGCCACCACGCCGGCGACGCATGACATCGTCCGCGCCAATCTGCATCGCTCGGCGGTCTATGGTGGCCACATCTCCGGCTCCGGACCGCGCTACTGCCCATCGATCGAAGACAAGATCGTGCGGTTCGCGGACCGTGCACGCCACAACATCTTCCTTGAGCCGGAGGGCCTGGACGATAACACGGTGTATCCCAATGGGATCTCCACCAGCTTGCCGGAGGAGGTTCAGCAGGCGCTGATCGCGACCATTCCCGGCCTGGAGCACGCGCGCATCCTGCGTCCGGGCTACGCGGTCGAGTACGACTACGTCGATCCGCGCGCTCTGGCCCCGTCGCTGGAACTTCGCGCGTTGCCGGGCCTGTTCCTGGCGGGGCAAATCAACGGCACGACCGGCTATGAGGAAGCGGCGGCTCAGGGAGTGCTGGCGGGGATCAACGCGGCACGCCGGGCAGGTGACGGCGATCCTGTGGGCCTCAATCGCTCAGAGGCATATCTTGGGGTGCTGGTCGACGACCTCACCACCCATGGTGTGACTGAGCCATACCGGATGTTCACCTCGCGCGCGGAGTATCGACTGAACCTACGCGCCGATAACGCCGATCTGCGGCTGACCGACCGAGGCCTGTCCTGGGGCTGCATCGGGCCAGATCGGGCAACGGCGTTTGCCATTCATCGCGAGGCGGTCGACGCCACGCTGGCGCGTGCCCGCGGCGAGAGCGCGACACCCGCATCACTGGCGGGCCAGGGGATCGAGGTGCGGGCGGATGGCCGCCGCCGATCTGTCCTTGATCTGTTGGCCCGTGACGGTGTTGGGGTCACCCAGCTGGCTATGATGTTTCCCTGGCTGAACGCGGTGCCCCCGCGCGTTCTTGCGCAGGTCGAAACCGAAGCACGCTACGCGGGATATCTGCGGCGGCAGGACGCTGATATCCGCGCGTTCCGCCGCGAGGAAGCCGTCGCACTGGACGATGTGCGGTTCGAGGACATTGGTGGCCTCTCGACGGAAGTGCGTGACAAACTGTCCCGTCACCGTCCTGCGTCGCTCGGTGCAGCCGCGCGTGTCCAGGGAGTGACGCCTGCCGCCCTGGCCGCCATTGCTGCCCATCTGCGCAAGCGCCGAGACACCCCCCTTGCCGCCGGATGAGCGCGGTCGGGCGTGTTTCACGTGAAACGCGGGAGACCTTGGCGCAGTTCGCGGCGCTGTTGCTCCGGTGGAATCGCACCGTCAATCTGATCGCCCGTGGTGATGAGCCCGATCTTTGGGCGCGCCACATCGCGGATTCCCTCCAGCTTGTCCCGCTGATCCCCCCGGGCGCAGGCCGCGCGGTCGATCTTGGATCCGGCGCGGGCTTCCCAGGCCTCATTCTCGCGATCGTGACGCGACTCCCCTTTGACCTGGTGGAATCCGATCAGCGCAAAGCGGCATTCCTGCGCGAGGCGGTCTGGGCCACCGGCGCCCCGGTGACGGTGCATGCGGCCCGTGCGGAGTCCGTGATGCTCCCCCCGGCGCCGCTGGTGACCGCGCGGGCCCTTGCCCCCCTGCCCCGCTTGCTTGCTCTGGCGAAGCCGTTGCTGGCCGCAGATGGCGTTTGCCTCTTTCTCAAGGGCAGCAGTGCCGCATCCGAATTGACGGCGGCGGCCACGGAGTGGCACATGCAGGTGACGCGCGTTCCCAGCCAGACGGCCCCCGACGCGTGCATTCTCCGGATCAGTGACATCGCCCGTGTCCAGCCCAGCGCCCGATCCTGATCCGACCCTCCCCCGTCCGCGTGCGCCGCGCGTTCTGGCGCTGGCCAACCAGAAGGGCGGGGTTGGCAAGACAACCACGGCCATCAACCTTGGCACCGCGCTGGCGGCGACCGGCGAGCGGGTGCTGCTCATCGATCTGGATTCCCAGGGCAATGCGTCCACCGGGCTTGGGATCGATCGCGCTGACCGTGCCGTCGGAACGTATCGCGTGCTGCTCGGTGAAACGTCACCGGCAAACGCGGCCCGCCAGACATACATTCCGAAGCTGTTCATCATCCCGGCTGACGGCGATCTGGCCGGAGCCGAGATTGAACTCGTCGGCCTCGACCGTCGGGAATACCGACTGCGGGATGCGCTGGCCTCTGTCCGCGATACGGACAGTCCGTTTAGTTACATTCTGATCGACTGCCCGCCGAGCCTGGGTCTGCTGACGCTGAATGGTTTGGTGGCGGCCGACGCGGTGCTGGTCCCGCTGCAATGCGAGTTTTACGCGCTGGAGGGGATTTCCAGTCTGATGCGCACCATCGACATGGTCCGCCGCGCGCTCAATCCCACGCTGGAGCTGCAGGGCATCGTGCTGACCATGTTCGATCGACGCAACAACTTGTCCGAGCTGGTCGCCGCCGATGCGCGTGGCTTCTTTGGCGCCAAGGTCTACGACACGGTCATTCCGCGCAACATCCGCATCTCGGAGGCGCCGAGCCACGGCAAACCCGTGTTGCTCTACGATTTCCGCTCTCCCGGCGCGCAGGCCTATATCCATCTGGCCGGTGAGCTGCTGCGCCGCGAGCGTGGAACGGTGGAGGCCCAATCGTGAGCGCAAAGGACGTCAGCCCCCGTCTTGGACGCGGCCTCGCGGCGCTGATGGGCGAGGCGGCGGTGCGTCCAGAGGCGCGGGACCCCGGCGTGCGGGGCATTCCAATTGAGCTGCTGGAACCCAACCCGTACCAGCCGCGCGCGACCATTCGGTCGGAACCGCTCGATGAACTGATCCAGTCGGTGCGCCGGCATGGGGTGCTCCAACCCCTGTTGCTGCGGCCGCATCCGTCGACCGCGGGACGGTATCAGATCGTCGCTGGCGAGCGGCGTTGGCGCGCGGCACAGGCGGCGGGACTGCACGAGATCCCCGCGCAGGTCCGCCCGCTGTCCGATACGGACACAGCGGCGGTGGCGATTGTCGAGAACCTGCTGCGTGAGGGCCTGGACCCGATCGAGGAAGCGGAAGGGTTTTCCCGGATGATCCGGGAGTTCGGCTACACCCAGGATGCGGTGGCGGACGTGATCGGCAAGTCCCGCAGCCATGTGGCCAACACCGTCCGGTTGTTAAACCTGCCAATCGGCATCCAAATGACGGTGCGATCGGGCCACCTGTCCGCCGGTCACGCGCGCGCGCTGGTGGGCCACCCGGCGGCGGATGTTCTGGCGCAGCGCGTCATCGCGGACGGCTTGTCGGTGCGCCAGACCGAAGCGCTGGTGGCGCACCATGACAAGGTGCCCAATAAGGCTGAGACGCCACCGCATAATCCGGACATCGCTGCGCTGGAACGGAGCCTGAGCGAGCAGCTCGGCCTGCGCGTCAGCGTCAATGTCAGCGGCAAGGGCGGCACGCTCCGCATCCACTACAGCGACCTGGATCAGCTCGACGGACTGCTGGTCCGCCTGCAAGGGGTCTGACCACAGCCGGAGGTGTTTCACGTGAAACGCACGGACCGGATACTCACGCGTCGCCTGGCGCTGAACCTGCTGCCCCTCTTGGTTTCGAGCGTCATCACGACCGCGAGCCGAGCCACGCCGGAAATTGCGCCCAGCGCCGCATCCTTCGCCGGTCAGCTGCTGATCGCGACACCCGCCATGAGCGATCCGCGTTTTGCCGAGACCGTCATCCTGCTGGTGCGCCATGATGCCACTGGCGCCATGGGGATTGCGGTCAATCGCCCCGTCGGCTGGCGTCTGTTCGCCGCGCTGATGCGGGCGATCGGCCAGGATGCAACCGGCGTGACGGGCCAGGTGCGGGTCTTCGCGGGCGGCCCGGTACAGGCCGATGTCGGCTTCATCCTCCACACCGAGGACTACCACCGGTCCGGCACCATCGACATCGACGGCAAGATTGCGATGACCTCAAGCCCGGAGATCCTCCAGGACATGGCACATCGTCGCGGGCCAGCCCAATCCCTGATCGCGTTCGGCTATGCCGGGTGGGGTCCGGGCCAGCTTGAGAGCGAGCTGGCGCTGAGGGCGTGGGCCATGATCCCAGACGATCCGCGCCTGGTGTTCGATGAGGACCGGGCGGATGTGTGGAACGCGGCCTCTCAGCGCGCCGGCTCACAACCGTGAGTCAGGCGCCGACCGTCATGCCGAGCGCCGCCGCTTGCCGCGCTTCGAAAGCCCGGCACCCCTCGTCGTGGGCCTGGCCGATGATCCCGCCCCGGATACGCCCTGCCGCCACCGCCCGATAGGCCGGCCGCCAGCTTTCCGGCAGCCGTACCGAATCCGGCGGCGCCAACCACAGCCGAAATAGCAGCCGCTTCCGCACGGGATCCGCGAAGTCCTCGAACTGGGTCCGCGAGTGCAGCGCCACGTGATTGTTGATGATCTGCATGTCCCCGGGCCGCAGGTGCGTCGCATACATCACCGCATCGCGCCGCAGGATCGCGTCCAACAGGTCGGTCGCCTCGCGTTGCGTCGCGGACAGTGGCGGCACGCCCGCGATCTTCTGTGCCGAAGTCATCCGGTTGCGGTTCCATTTGCTGAACAGCAAACCGTCTGCCTCGTCGTAAATCGGGTTCGGATAGCTCGGCCCCTCGTCCGGGGCCTGTTCCGCCTGCCGACTGAAGTGAAACGCGCTGTGCAGAGCTTCGGCCAGATCCGGCCGCTCAGACGCGAGCAGACTGTGCGCGGTGATCGAGCTGGATACCATGCTCATGCCGCCTGCCCGCGCGGTGTTGAAGCAGGTCAGTATCGCGAGGTCGGCTCCATCGGTGTGGAAATCCAATTCCGCGTTCGACGAATAGCCACGTCCCCCGGTGCTGCGGTACACCGTTCCCGCGTCGCGCACGGCCGAGAGATACTGGCTCGCCTTGCCCTGCGGCCGGGCCACGCCATGGTGCAGCCCGATCGCCCAGGTCATCAGCGCGAATTCGTCCTCGGTCACCCCGTCGCGCGGCATGCCGCGCAGCAACGCCAGCCCACGTCCCACCTTGGCTTCGGCGAACGCCGCCGCGATCGGCAGGGTGGCGGCGCCGAGGTCGAATTCGTCCCGCCGATAATCCAGCAGCGGCCGCGCCGGGTCCCGCACTTTGCGGACCGCCGCGAGCAGCGCCCGCCCGGCCGGCTGATCAAGCGCGACGATCCACCCCTCATCGGCACGCAGTTCCGCCGCGAGCCATTCCGCGCGGCTACCCGCACCCGTTGCTTGCACCATCCTCGCTACTCCGCGGCGGCGGGTCGCCGCTCCATGGCCGGATGCAATGCCCGCAGTCGTGGCACCACTTCTTCGCCCAGCAGACGGATATTCTCCTTCGTGTCGGCGTGGTCGAGCCAGCCCCCTTGCCCGAATGCCAGCAAATGCCCGACCCCGCCCATCCGCTGGTCGAAATCGGTGATCTGCGCCACGACATCGTCCGGCGTACCGGCGAAGACAGTGTCCGTTTCCATGAACTGCTGCACCGTCGCGGTGCGATGGTCGATGGGGTTGCCCTGCCGGTCGGTCACCAGCCGGTGCGCGCGCGGCCCCGCCTTCAGCATGGCGACATTGGCTGCGATGGAGTTGTAGCCGGGAGGATTGGTGAACGGTTCCGCCACCACGGGCGAGGTCCGCACGTAATCCGCGATCAGATGCGCCCGCCGCAGCCCCTCCTGCCGCGTCGCGCCCACGCCGACGCAGGCCGCGAAGGCCAGACGATCCGGTCCGGTCTCGCGCCCGAGCTCCCGCGCCCGTGCGCGATAGGCATCATACATTGGCTTGGCGAGGCCACCCGACAACAGCGTGCCCACGACATGCCCGCGCTCGGCCGCGAGCTTGCCGGTCTCCACGCTCATCCCCGTCATCCAGACAGGGGGCGTGGGTTGCTGGATCGGGCGTGGCCAGATGTTAACATTCCGGTAGTGGAAGTATTCGCCCTCCCAGTTGAACGGCCCGTCGGTGGTGGACAGCGCCTTCAGGATCAGGTCATGCGCCTCCCAGTAGCGCCGCATCAGCCGCGCTGGGTTGGAGTTCGCCGGCGCGATCTCGTACGGCGCGCCCTTCACCAGCCCCATTTCCAGCCGCCCGCCAGACAACACGTCGAGCCAGGCCATCTCCTCCGCCACCCGCACCGGATCGGGGCGATTGGCGATCGGGTTGCCCAGCGACAGCAGTCGCGCGCATTTGGTTTCACGTGCAATTACCGCCAATGCCATCGGTACCGAAACGGTCATGCAGGTGGCAGTGCTGTGGTGCTCGTTCACCATGATGTCGAGGCCGACCTCGTCGCACAAGGCGAACTCATCTAGGTAGCGGTTCAGCAGGCCGTGCGCCTCGACCGGATCAATATGGCCGTTCGGCAGCACCACGCGCAGCGAGCCACGCTTCAGCCCCTCGCTCCAGGCCGGGTGATAGGCCATCTCGGAAAAATACCAGACGCGCATGGCCGAAGTCTCCTGTCAGGACGCGGCGAAATCGATGATCTGCTGTACGAAAGTCTCAGGCTGTTCCCACTGCGGATAATGCCCCGCTTCCAGAATGATATGCATCGTGGCGCCGGGGATCAGCGCGCGCCACTGCGCGCCATAGGCGGGTGTCACGATGCGGTCTTCGGCGCCCCATAGCAACCTGGTCGGGATATCGATGCGATGCAGCCAATGCTTCAGTCGCGGGTTGTGCATGTATGGCTTCCAACCGAATACCAGCAGCGACTCGCGCCCGCGCGCGATGGCCGCCAGCTCGCTCTCTGGGAGCTTGGTCGTGTCAATGGCGCCGCGTACCGGATCAGCCCAGGCGCGTTGCAGGACCTCATCGCGCGAGACCGCGTGCATATCGGCAATGTCGCGTTCGGTCACGCCGCTCACTTTGATGCCAACCGGATCCACCAGCGCCATTCGGCCAAAGCCGCGCGTGTCGCGCACCGCCATCTCGGCCGCGATCCAGCCGCCGAAGCCCGCACCGACCAGCACGCCATCGTGCAGTTTCAGCGTGCGCGCGAGGTCGAGATAGAGGTACGCCAGATCGTCAACGGACCCGATCCAGTCCGGCAACACCGAGCGGCCGAAGCCAGGATGCCAAGGGGCGATGACACGGAAATGTCGGGCGAGCAGATCGAACCACGGCCGCTCGGGTGCCAGTCCCTCGCCGGCATGCAGGAAAAGCAGCGGCCGCCCGGATCCCCGCTCCGCGATTTCCAGGCCGACGCCCGACACGGTCAGTGTTTGGGACATCTCGTTTCTCTCCAAGCGGCGAGGTTAACGCGGAACCTTCTTCTGTCCACTGCTCGCGCTGTCTGGCGCGGCTGCTTCCCCCGCCTCACGCGCCCGCGCCTGATCCTTCCGCCGCCGCAGATTGGCGCGCAGGGCGTCCGCCTGGCGCGTGCGGCGCGCCGCCAGATCCGCCGCCGCACGCTCCGTCAATCTGGGTCGCCTCGGCGACCCCTCCGCCGGGTCTTCGTCCATCTGAAACAGAAGCGGCGACCGAGGTCCGCGGTCAAGCCGCGCCGCCTTGCACGGCCCGCAAGCCGGGCGCTATACCCCGCCGCCCGCAGGTCCGCGGCGCTGCTGTAGCTCAGTGGTAGAGCACTCCCTTGGTAAGGGAGAGGTCGTGAGTTCAATCCTCACCAGCAGCACCAGCACTCACGGCTACCCTTGACAGCTACCCCATCCGGGTCTGCCATCCGCCCCGGGCTCAGGAGGCGTATCGGCTTGCCCCAACTCTCGTTGCACACCCCAATCGGCGACCTCAGCGTCGCGGAGGAAGCGGGCGCCATCGTGTCCGTCGACTGGGGCTGGGGCAGCGATCAGACCGCCACACCGTTGTTGGCCCGTGCCCGCGACCAGCTGCATGCCTATTTTGATGGCGCGCTCACCCAGTTCGATCTGCCCCTGAATCCGGCCGGCACATCCTACCGCCGGCGCGTCTGGGCCGCGCTGTGCGACATCCCCTATGGCGCCACGCGCAGCTATGTCGACATCTCCCGCCAGGTCGGTGGCAGCCCGCGTTCGGTCGGTCAGGCGAACGGCTCCAATCCGATTCCCATCATCATTCCCTGCCATCGCGTGCTCGCCACGACGGGCATCGGTGGGTATTCCGGCGGCGACGGCCTGCTCACCAAGCGCGCGCTGCTGGCGCTTGAATCCCGCGCCATCCCCCTCTTCCCTTCCGTGGCCGCCTGACGCGGCCCCTGCGACGGAGACGATCATGACCAAGGCCATTCGCATCCACACGCCCGGCGGCCCCGAGGTGATGAAATGGGAGGATGTGCCGACACCCGAGCCAGGCCCCGGAGAGGTCTTGGTCAAGCAGGCCGCCGTCGGCTTGAACTATATCGACGTCTATTTCCGCACCGGCCTCTACAAGGCCCCGACCATGCCGCTGATCATCGGCCAGGAGGGCGCCGGCACGGTCGCGGCCCTCGGTGCCGGCGTGACCAGCCTCGCGGTTGGTGACCGCGTCGCCTATGCGGGCGCCATCGGCGGCTATGCCACGGAGCGGGTGATCGCCGCCGACCGTCTGGTCAAGCTGCCGTCCGGCATCAGCTTCGAGATCGGTGCCTCGATGATGCTGCAGGGCATGACCGCGCAATACCTGCTGCGCCGTACCTACAAGGTGAAACCCGGCGATACCGTCGTTGTACACGCCGCAGCCGGCGGTGTCGGCTTGATCCTGTGCCAATGGGCCAAGCATCTGGGCGCAACCGTCATTGGCGTGGTGTCGACCGAGGCCAAAGCCGCACTCGTCCGCGCGCATGGCGCGGCCCAGGTGGTGGTCGGGCATGAGGGCCTGGTGGCCGAGGTCAAGCGCGTGACCGGCGGCGCCATGGTCCCGGTGGTCTATGACAGTGTCGGCAAGGACACGTTCACGGCCAGCCTCGATTGTCTTGCCCCGCTTGGGCTGATGGTCAGCTACGGCAACGCCTCGGGCCCGGTGCCACCGATTGAGATCGGCATTCTTTCCGCCAAGGGCAGCCTCTATCTGACCCGGCCGAGCCTGGTGACCTACACCTCCAAGCGCACCGACCTCGAAACCGTCGCCGCTGATCTGTTTGACGTGGTGCAGAAGGGTGCGGTGAAGATCGCGGTGAACCAGACCTTCAAACTCGCCGATGCCGCGCAGGCCCACATTGCCCTTGAGTCACGCGCGACGACCGGCAGCACGGTGCTGATCCCCTAGTCGCTCAGTGTCTGTCACACCGGATCAAGCTGGCGCCGCGCAACGCGGCGTGGACACCACCGCTGCCAAGTCCGTCCGGGTCTCCCGCGCCACCAGCGGGCGGACCCGGCTGACGGCGGTGATCGTCGCCTGCGCGCTGTTCATGCAGAACCTGGACTCAACGGTCATCGCAACTGCGCTGCCGACCATGGCGCGCGCCTTCGGTGCCGACCCGGTGCACATGAATGTGGCGTTGACGTCCTATCTGCTGAGCCTCGCGGTGTTCATCCCGGCGAGCGGCTGGGTGGCCGATCGCTATGGCACGCGCACCGTGTTCCGCGCGGCGATCGTGGTCTTTACCCTCGGCTCCATCGCCTGCGGCATGGCGAACTCGCTGGGCACACTCGTGCTTGCGCGCATCCTCCAGGGCGTTGGCGGCGCGATGATGGTCCCGGTCGGCCGCCTGGTCCTGTTGCGCACCGCCCCCAAGCACGAACTGGTCGCGGCCATGGCCTGGCTGACCATGCCGGCGCTGATTGGTCCGGTGGTCGGCCCGCCAGTCGGCGGCTTTATCGTCACCTATTTCTCCTGGCGCTGGATCTTCTACATCAACGTGCCGATCGGCATCCTGGGCATCGTGCTGATCTCGATGTTCGTCGAGGAAGTGCGCGAACCGCCACGGGGCAGCTTCGATGCAATCGGTCTCGTGCTGACCGGCTTCGCGCTGTCGGGCCTGATGTTTGGCCTGGAGACCGCCGGGCGCGGTGTGGTCGCCGTCCAGGCAACCGAGGCGATGGTCGGCGTCGGCCTGGCCGCCGCGATCGGCTACTGGCTGCATGCGCGCCGACATCCGGCCCCGCTGCTCGACCTGACCCTGCTGAAGCTGCCCTGCTTTCGTGTGGCAATCTCGGCCATGGTGCTGTTCCGCGCCGGCATCGGTGCCCTGCCCTTCCTGCTGCCGTTGATGCTGCAAGTGGGCTTCGGCGACACGGCCGCGCAAAGCGGCCTGATCACTTTCGCCAGCTCCGCCGGCGCGCTGGTGATGAAGCCAGCCGCGCAGCACGCCCTGCGCCAGTTCGGCTTCCGCGACACGCTGTTATGGAACGGCGTGATCTCCGCGGTGATGATCGCAGTCTGCGCCCTGTTCCGCCCGACCTGGCCGGCAGCGGCCTTCTACGCCGTGCTGCTGGTCGGCGGGTTCTTCCGGTCGTTGCAGTTCACCGCCTACAATACTCTGGCCTATGGCGACGTCCCGCGCGCGCGCATGAGCGCCGCCACCAGCCTCTACACCGCGGCACAGCAGCTCGCGACCACGGTGGGCATCTCCGCCGGCGCACTGTCGTTGCACATCTCGATGCTGATCGCGCGCCACACCGAGCCGGGGCCGCTGGATTTCAGCCTCGCCTTCGTGGTGGTCGCGATGCTGACCGCGATCGCCGCGCCGATCGCGCTGGGTATGCCGCGCGATGCGGGCGACGAACTTACCGGCCGTCGCTCCGTGTGACGCCGGGTGGACACCATTGCAGTTGCAGCAGCGCCATGTCGTCGTTGACGCGACGGAAGCCCAGCCGCGCGCCCAACCGCAGTGACGGTTCGTTCGTGACGCCCACCTTCACCCGCATGGGCCGGTCCTGCGGCGCAAGCTGTTCCAGCACCGCGGCAATGATCGCGGTGCCCAGCCCACCGCCACGCCGCGCACAGCACCTCGCAGCTTGAGATCGACAGCGTTTGGCCATTGCACAAGAGCCAGCCGACCGGCGCGAAATAGAACCCCACCGCGATAATCTGACCGACATACGGTTGTGCGATGACGTCTTGCCCCCAGTCTCGCTCGGCCGCGACCTCGGGGTCGCTGGAGACCAGTGGATTTGATCCAACCCGACCGCCAGCAATGTGGCGTGCCTTGGGGGGCGATGCTGCGTCAAAATAACCGTCCGAGCGATGCGGGACCGCAATATCTTTGCCGCGGTCGAGGCGGCAATGACGGTGGCGCACACACGGGCTCAATCGTGACGCTTACGTCACCAAAAAACCGTCTGCATTACGGCATTGCGAGAATGCGCCCCGGCCAGACCGGCATCCTGGGGCGTGTGGCCCTTGATCTTGCCGGGCCACGCCGGTAGCACCCCGGGGACCGCGCGCGGCCATCTTCCGGCGCGCACGCTGTCCGGAGGGCGCCATGCGCGCGATCGTCGTGGGCGCATCGGGGTTTGTCGGCCGCGCCCTGCTGGCCAGCCTTGGACCAGCGCGCGGTGTGGGGACCTGTCACCGCAATCCGTTGCCAGGCGGGGTGGCGTTCGACGCGACGGCGGAGCGCTTCCGCGACCTGCTCGCGCGCCTGCCCGGGCCCTTCAGCCACGCTATCTTTCTGCACGGGATCATTGACGTGGAGCGCTGCGCCGCCGACCCGGTCGGCACGGCGCGGGTGAATGTCGATGGCCTTGGCCGGATGATCGACGACGCTCTCGGCGCCGGCCTGGTCCCCGTCTTCTCCTCCTCCGACTACGTGTTCGACGGCGCGCGCGGCGGCTACCGCGAAACCGATCCACCGGATCCGTGCACCGAATACGGCCGCCAAAAGCTGGCGGTTGAACAGTACCTCGCCGCCGTCACTGAACCATGGCTGGTTGTCCGGCTGTCGCGCGTCGTCGGGACCATGCGGGGAACGCATAGCGTGCTGGGACCCTGGATCGATGCGCTGCGGGCCGGCGGAAAGATGCGCCTGGCAGTCGATCAGCGATTTTCGCCGGCCGATGTCCGTGATGTGGCCGGAGGCTGGACACGGCTGCTGGAAACCGGTGCCACGGGATTGTTCCATCTCGCCGGGCCGCTTGCGTATAGCCGCATGGCGCTGCTGCAACTGCTGCGGCATCATCTGCGGCGTGTCGATCTCAGCATCGCGACCGAGCTGGAGCCTTGCTGCCTGCATGACCTGCCGTTCCGCGAGCGCCGCCCGCTGGATACCTCATTGCTCATCGACAAGCTGCAAACCCACCTCGCGTGGCCGTTCCGTCGGATGGAGGATGTCTGCGCCGAGGCGGTGGCCCGCGCGCCATGACGGCGGCGGCATGACGGTCGTGTCCGACCGGCTACACGACAGGCGATGCCCGTGCGCCTTTCGGTGATTCTGCCGAACCGCAACCACGCGGCCCTGCTGCCGCGCGCGCTGCTGGCGCTCGCCCGGCAGACCCGTCAGGCGGACGAGATCCTGGTGATCGACGACGCCTCCACCGACGGGAGCCGGGATGTCATTCGCGGCTTTGCGGCGCATTTGCCGCAGCTCCGGCTGCTGGAGAACCCGGTCCGGCTTGGCGCGGTCGGCGCGCTCAACCGCGGTCTGCGCGAGGCGACGGGCGCGGTCGTGTACTGCGGCGCCTCGGATGACGCGACCGATCCGGCCCTGTTTGCCACCCTGTGCGGGGCGCTGGAGGCGCATCCCAGCGCCGCCCTGGTCTGCGCCGAAGCGCGGCTGGTGGATGAGGCCGGCCGGTTGCAGGGATTTCGCCCGATCACCCTGCCGCGCTGGCGCGTGGGCTATGTCAGCCCGCAGCAGACCGCCGGGCTGCTGCGGCAGATGGACAATCTGTTCGTCTCGGTCGTCGCGCTGTATCGCCGCGACCTGATCATGGAGGCCGGCGGTTTGGACGAGCGGTTGGGGGCGCTGTCCGATAGCTTCCTGGCGCGCCGGATGGCCCTGCAGCATGGCTTCGTGTTCGTGCCGCGTGTGCTGGGGACCTGGCACGTGCAGACCGCCAGCCTGTCCCGCAGCACCTCGCTCGATGTCGACCGGATTGCCGCGCTGACGGCCGCTGCGGCCCAGCAGATCCAGCGCGACGAAGGACGCGTCTTCCCGCCCGGTTATTCAGAGGTGTTTTCCCGCCGCGCCCGCTTCGCCTCGGCCCGGCTGGCGGTGGTGGAGCGGCAATTCGATCCCCGCCTGATCGCGGCGCTGGCGCAGGAAGGTGATCCCGCCCACGGATTTCTGGCCTTGATTGCCAGCTGGCCAGCCCGCCCAAGGCGGATCGCCGCGTTGATCTGGCTGATGCTGAGGTTGCGGCCGATGTCGGTGCCGCGATTGTTGATGAGCGCCGCCGTTCGCCTGATGCGGAGCCTGGCGTATCGGCAAGGCAGGGCCGTCGGCTGACCGTGGCCGTCGACCTCTTTGCCGCCACGCCGCGATTGGCTATGCGACCCCCGCTTGATCCTCTTTCACCGCGCAGGTGCTGATGTCCGAAGTCAACAAGACAGTCGAGCCGCAATACGATGTGGTACTGTGCGCCCGCGACAAGCATGGCATCAGCGAGTTTGGGCTGATGGCCAACGAGTCCTGGAACGAGGACCCCAAGCGCACGCTGTTCACCCTGGCGCGCTACAAGTTCGTCGCGAAGATGCTGGAAGGACGCGCCCAGGTGCTGGAGGTCGGCTGTGCCGATGCCTTTGCCACGCGGCTGGTGCAGCAGGCGGTGGGCGGCGTTACCGCGGTCGACTTCGATCCGCTGTTCATCGCCGACGTCGCGCGCCGGCAGAACCCGCACTGGCCCCTGACCAGCTTTGTGCACGACATGCTGAGTGGCCCGGTGCCCGGCACGTTCGACGCGGTCTATGCGCTCGACGTGCTGGAGCACATCGAGCCGGCGTCGGAGGATCGTTTCGTAGGCAACGCGATCGCCAGCCTGGCGCAGGGTGGCGTGGCGATCTTCGGCATGCCGTCACTGGAATCGCAGACCCATGCGTCGCCGCAGAGCAAGGCGGGTCACATCAACTGCAAGTCCGGCAAGGATTTTAAAACGTTCATGCAACGCTATTTTCATACCGTCTTTGTCTTCTCGATGAACGACGAGGTGGTCCACACCGGCTTCTATCCGATGGCGCACTACCTGCTGGCGGTGGGTTGCGAGCGGCGTGCCGTCGCCTGACCTGTGTTGGCGTCAACCTGCGACGATGCCAACCGCGTGACGCAATAGCGTTTGACGGCGACCGCAACACGCCGCAGCCGATTGCGCAGGGTCGGGGGCCGTGTCAGGCAACGCCGCATGTCGGTGATCACCGCATTGGAGCGCGCCGCTGCCTCCGCCTGCGCCCGCGGATCGCCGTCGCCCGCCCGGTACCACATCAGATGCGATACGAAGCCGCGGTTCGCCGGGGTGGTATTGTAGCGCGCAAACGTGGCCACGGCCTCGACCGTGGCATTGCGCCTGCCACTGCTCAGGCCGTGAGTGATGTCTGGCCGACTGAGCTCCAGGATCAGCAGTTCGTCGGAATCGGTGACGACATGCACCTCATCTTCCGTTGCGTGCAGTGATCCAAGCAGGTCGCCATCGATCGTGCTGCGGGTGTTGGTGCTGAACCCCGCATCAAGGCGCGCCGGATCCAACAGCAGGGGATGCGGGTGAAAGCTGCGGGCCAGCATCGTCACCGGGTCGACCCGCCACTGCAGGATCGAGGGCCAGCGGCTGAAGGCAGGTGCGTCCCAATACAGGCTCTCGGTGATCGCGTGCGGATGGCGCAGGCACACCGCCATCAGCGCCCGCGGCGCCAGCGCGATCGCCCCCTCGGGGTCGGCGGCACGCAACGGACCCAGCTCTGCTGCGACCTCGTCCAGGGCCGCGCGCGGCGACATCATCATGATCGCGGCGGCGGCCGCGCGCGCGGCCAGGGCGCGCAACGTCCCGTCGCCCAGAACGAAGTCCGGGGCGAGAAACACCACGGCGGCCCCACGCGCCCGTGCGTCCGTCAGGGCGCTGAGGTGGACCCGCGTGATCGCGTGATACTTGTTGTCACCCTTTCGCGGCACTGGGATCGGCGCGTATTCCACCGCGATGTGGCGTACGAGTCGCGCCATGACAGGGGCTTTCGCCATGCGGTCCGCGTCGGCCACCGTCGTGAAGATGCGCAACCGGTGGGGCAGGTCACCGCCAATTGCAGGAACATTCCCCGATGCCAATAGCGTTGGTGCGCACAGGTCCAGGAACGTCGTCACGTAGACGTCGCCCCAGACCGCGAGCACGATATCCAGGGCCTTGCCACCTTGTGGGGTCATGGGAGGCGCATAACCCGCCAGCGCTTCGTCCCTACAAGCGATCCATGTCCGGCTGGGCAACAATGACAGCGGATCACCCTTGCGAGGCCGATCATGTGTTCCTGCTCGCCCACCAATCCGCCCATGCTTCGCTCTCCGGCGAACCTCTCCACCACTTGATCACCAACGATGAAGGTGAGCAACCGGTACTCCGGTACGCAACACCGCGCGCGAGTCCGCCGGGGTAGGTCAGCTTACTCGAAATAGATGAATTCATGATCTCCGGTGTAGCCGGTCTTGGCGAACAGGAATTCCCATTCCCGTGGCGTATGGAAGGCACGGCAGGTGAGCTGCCAGTAAAGCAGGTTCACCTTTTCCCGTTCGGTGCGATAGGCTTCGACACACAGATACGTCGCGCCACGCGCGACACGTTCCATCTCCTGCAGTGCTGCCCACAGGTCGGGCAACAGCAGATTGTGCAAGGTCGTGATGGAGATCACCAGGTCGAAATGCTTGTCGGGCCAGGGCAGTTTCGCCGCGTCCCCCTGGCGCACAAACGGCCTCACGCTCTCCATGGTGTGGTCGATCGCGTACTGCGAGACATCGATACCGGCCACGTCGACGCCGGGGCAGGCTTCGGCGAAGTCGTGCAACAGGAACCCCTTGCCCGAACCGACATCCAGCACGCGCATGCCCGGCTTGATGCCGTAGACGGCGATCATGGCGTCGGCGACCTTGCGCCAGCGACCGTCATAGCGATAGCCGCCATAGCCGGTTTGCCGGCTGCCGTCCCAGTAGTCGTACCCGTACTGGATCGCCAGCTCCGCCACCTTGGCCTTGTCGCGCTCCGTCACGCGGGCGAGATAATCACGCTTGGTCGATTTGTGGATGAGGCTCACGAACTCCTGGTAGGCCATCAGTCACTCTCCTTCGGTATCGATCGCCGTCAGTTGGGCTTCGGCGCGTTCGAGCTGGCTGGCACGGCGCGCCGCCACGGGCGCCTCGGTGGCGAATTCCCGCCGCGCCGCGTCGCGCGGCAGGAACTCGTTCAGCAGGATGCACGCCCATTTCACGCGATAGGCCGCACGCAGGGCGTGGCATCGTGCGGCCGCCTGGTCGTTCAGGCCGAGGCCGGCGACCAATCGCGCGACGAAGGTGTTGAACAGCGCAGGGGGCGCCGGCAGTTCGGGTTGGGCGAAGAAGTCGCAGACCAGTTTCGCCGGGTCGTCCCGGCCAGCATATTCGAAGTCCAGGAAGCCGATCCGCTGCCCGTCGACCAGGGCGTTGTGGAAGCCGAAATCCGACGGTGACAGGCAGATCGCGGTTGGCGCCTCGAGCGCGACACCAGCCTGGTGCAGATGCGCGACCAGACGCGTGTGCACCTGTGTCCAGGCGGGGCGCAGACGTGTGGCGACGAAGGTTGCCGCTGCCGTGCTCGCGGGGTCCGTCGCCTCAATCGTATCCACGCGTGCCAGTCGCCGCGCGATCGTGGCGATGTGCTCCCCGGCGGTGAAGCAGGCCTCGGCGCCGGGACCCAGGGGCGCATTCCCGGCGGCGTTCAGCGCCAAAACGAAGTCCAGGGCCGCTTCAACATGCCAGGGCGCGACCTCCTCGGGGCGTAAGCGGGTGCCAGGCACGAAGCTGTACAACGCGGCATGGCGGGCGGGATCGCGCGCCAAGGGTTGCGGGATGTTGCGCAGGCCGCGTTGCCAGGCACAGGTCAGGAACGCGAATTCAGCGCCGAGTCGGTCGCGCGAGTCGGCGTGGTACAGCTTGAGTACCAGGGACTCGGCCTCGGTGGTGATCAGGAATGCCCGGTTGTTGCGTCCGCCGGACAGGCGATGCAGCGCCTTCGGCGGTGGCTGTTGCGCTGCCGCGGCGAGCGAGGCTGCTAGCGTCAGCATTTCGTCGGTGGTCACGCGTTCACTCGCAGCAGCGCGTCCGCGATGTCGGACCACCTGCCATGGCGCTCGAACCGACGGGTTTGCCAGGTGCCGTCCGGCCAATGCAATTCCGGATCGAACAGGATGGCACGGGCGCTGGCTGGAAACGCGGGCGCCGCGAGCACTTCCGGCAGGTCATCGATGAAGACGTCGCATAGCAACGCACCCGCGCGCGCGAGCTTGGAGGCGCGGGTTTCCTCGAACCAGATCTCGTCGGCCGCAAAACCGCCGTTCTGCAACCCTTGCCGCGCGACGAAATCCCGCGCGGCCGCATGCAGGTCATATGGTGGGCCGGCAAACGGCGCACGCGTGCGATGGCTGACGATGAACAGACGATGTCCCGCGCCGCGCAAGGCCGCGAGCGCCTCGCGCAGGCCGGGATACAGCCTAGCATATTGCATGCCCGGCCCGTAGACGTAGCCCTGCAGCAAGGTGAAATCCGGATCGCGCCCCAGCCCGCGCAGATGATCACGCACGCTGGTCTTGTCGTGCCCAACCGTGGCGGGGATCAGGCCTTGCGCCACCGCCGCGCGATGAAACGCGTCATCATAGCAGGCGATGGTGTTATCGAAGTCGATCCCGATCCGCATACGGACTGATCAAGCCGCCATGTCGATCAGCGGCCGGCCGACGCGGCCCGCGGCAAGATCGGTCAGCGCCTGCGTCGCTTCGCTGAGCTTGTAGGGCGATGACAGCAGGCCGCGCGGGTCGAAGCGCGGCGCGGCCAGCAGGCGGGCGAAGCGCGCGTAGTCGCGGTCCGGCACGCTGTCGCCGCCCCAGGTGCCCAGCAGGCTTTTGCCCTGGTTGAACAGGCTGGGGTCCAGCGTCAACGTGCTGCCATGCCGCGCATTGCCAATGACCACCGCGCGGCCGCCTTGCTGCCGCGTGACCTGCAATGCCGTCGCCATTACATCGGGCAGACCCGTTGCCTCGATCGCGACATTGACGCCGCCGGGGCAAATCGCCCGGATCGCCGCCACGACATCGCCCGCAGCGGGATCGATGACCTGGGTGGCGCCGTAGCGCTGCGCCAGGGCACGCCGTTCCGCACTCGGATCAACGCCGATGATCGGCATGGCGCCGGCAAACGCCGCGCCCATGCAAGCATTCAGTCCGATGCCACCGGTGCCGAACACCACCACCGTCTCGCCCGCGCCTACGCTGGCGACGTTGAACACCGCGCCCATGCCGGTCGGCGCCGCGCAGCCGAGCAGGATCGCTACCTGCATGTCGAGGCTTGGCGGCAGCAGTGTCAGCCGGTTCTCGCTGACCACGGCGTGGCGCTGGAACGTGGTGACGCCGCCGGCGTTCACCGTCCCGTCGTTCCACCTATAGACCGCACCACCGGACTCGACGCCGGTGCCGCGGATCCACGATAGCACGACCTTGTCGCCCGGCTTCACCTTGGTGACGGCGGCGCCGATCTCGACCACCGTGCCGCTGCCTTCATGGCCGATGCAGTGTGGCAGATAGCGGTCCTCGCCCTTCAGGCCGCGCCACTCGGCCACCTGCGTGCCGCAGGCGCCGGAATAGGCGATTTCAACCAGCGCCTGGCCCGGCTTCAGCGCGGGTGTTTCAAGCTCGGCTAGCACCAGCGGTTGGCCGGTCTGCACCAGGATGGCGGCTTCAGTGCGCATGGGTGTCCTATTTGCCGTCAGCCGAGCGAGGCCAGAACCCGCGCCGCGATGTGCTTGGCGTCGAGACCGAGCTGCTCGCGGGCGTATTCCTGTTCGCCGGATTTCTTGAAGAAGGCGTCGGGCGTGCCAAAGCGCAGCAAGCGCTTAGGCTGCACCTGGTTGTCAATCAGCCATTCCGCCACCGCCGCGCCGAAGCCGCCGATCAGCGAATGTTCCTCGATCGTTGCGACCAGGCGGAACTGCGCCATCGCGTCGCGCAGAAAGTCGGTGTCGAGTGGCTTTACCGTGTGGAAACTCACGACCTGCGTGCTGAGGCCGCGTTCGCGCAACGTGGCCGCGGCGTGCTGCACTTCCGGCAGCATCGTGCCGTTCGACAGCAGACAGACGTCGCTGCCGTCTTCCACCACCAGCGCACGGCCGATCTCGAATCCCGCTGGCACAGCGTTGTGCACTTTTGGTTCGCCGCGCTTGCCCATGCGAATGTAGACCGGCTTGTCCTGCTGCAACGCACCGCGCAGCGCCGCGCGCACTTCGAACGCATCGCCGGGACACACCACCTTCATATTCGGCAACGCGCGCATGAAGGCGATGTCCTCGCAGGCGTGGTGGGTCGGCCCGAGGCCAGCGTAAGACAGGCCCGCGCCGACGGCGACCACGATCACCGGTACATCGTGATAGCAGATATCGGTGCGGATCTGTTCCAGGCAGCGCGTCGTGACGAACGGTGTGATCGTATAGGTAATCGGCCGCATGCCGCTCAGCGCCATGCCGGCCGCTACGCCGGTCATGTTCTGCTCGGCGACGCCGGCATTGTAGAACCGGCTTGGATGCGCGGCGCGGAACTTGTCGAACAGCCGGTTGCCAATGTCGCCAGACAGCAGCACGAGGCGCGGATCGCTGTCACCCAGCTTGGTGATCTCGTCGGCGAATGCGTTTCTCACGCCAGGCCGAGCTCCACGCGCGCCTTGCCGACTTCTTCCTCGGTCGGCGCGCGATAATGCCAGTTGTTGTCGTCCTCCATGAACGACACGCCCTTGCCCTTCACCGTGTGCGCGATCAGCGCGACCGGCTTACCCGATCCGTTCGGCACATTGCGCATCGTGCTCGCCACCGTGCCGATGTCGTGCCCGTCGATCTCATGCGCGTCCCAGCCGAAGGCGGCCCATTTGTCGCGCAGTGGCGCCAGTTGCAGCGTCTCGTTTGATCGCGCGGTTGCCTGCCATTTGTTGTAGTCGATGATGACGCAAACATTCTCCAGCTTCTGCGCGGCCGCGAACATCGCGGATTCCCAGACGGAGCCTTCGTTGTTCTCGCCATCTGACAGCAGCGCGTAGACGCGGAAAGTCTCGCCGCGCATGCGGCCCGCCAGTGCCATGCCGACGCCGATCGGCAGTCCGTGCCCCAACGACCCCGTCGCTGCTTCGACCCCTGGCAGCAGTCTCGCCGGCGGATGTTCCGCGAGCATGCCGCCGTCCTTGCAATAGGTGTCCAGCAGCGCCTCGGGGAAGAAGCCGCGGAACGCCAGTGCGGTATACAACGCGGTGGCCGCGTGGCCCTTCGACAGGATGAACCGGTCTCGAAACGGGTCCGTCGGCTTCGCCGGATCGATCCGGCACACATCCCAGTAAGCCGCGGTGACAATGTCACAGCACGACAGTGACGACGCGAGATGCGCGCTCTTGGCGCGATGCGACATCTGGATCACACGCATGCGTAGCTTCGCCGCCTGATGCGCCAGCGCCGCCACTTCGTTCGATTGCAATGCCGTGCTCATGGCTTGTGCTCGTAGCGCGCCGGCAGCGCCGGCAGCGCGTCCTTGAACCGTTCCGTCCAGGCGA
The DNA here is from genome assembly GCA_035486355.1 of Acetobacteraceae bacterium. Lineage (GTDB taxonomy): Bacteria > Pseudomonadota > Alphaproteobacteria > Acetobacterales > Acetobacteraceae > Palsa-883. The sequence continues at coordinate 21,456 of DATHNE010000115.1, read as the reverse complement.
TCACCTCCTCCACCCCCTCGGCCAGCGAGAGCCGGTCGCGCCAGCCCAGATCCGTCCGTAATCGGATCGAATCCAGCTGATACGCGGTGTCCTTCCCCGGCCGCTCCGGCCCCAGCTCCACACAATCCTCGAACCGCTTGTCCAGCCGCGCCAGGATCAGCTCCACCAGCTTCCGGATCGACACCAGTTCGTAGCCCGAGATGTGATAGGTCTCGCCCAGCGTCCCCGCGCGCGCGATCCGCAGCGTCGCATCCGAGACGTCGCGCATGTGGATGAACACGCGCACCGACTTGCCGCCGCCATCCAGCTTCAGCTTCTGGCCACCAATCGCCGCCAGCACTGTGCGTGGAATGATCCGATACAGCGGCTGCCCCGGCCCATAGACATTCGCCGCCCGCGTGAACAGCACCGGGAACTGATAGGTCTGGAAATAGGTGCGCAGCGACATGTCGCCGGCCGCGCGCGACACCGCATAGGGCGTCGAGGGATTGAACGCACAGTCCTCCTTCACCCATCCCTCGGTGGACCCATACACTTCCGGTGTCGTCACATGGACGTAGCGTTCCAAAAAGTCGCAGCGCCGCAGCAATTCGTGCAGCCGCACCGTGGCGACCACATTCGTTTGCATCCAGTGATCGGGATTCTGCCAGCTCTCGCCCACCATGCTCTGCGCGGCGAAATTCACGACGTGTGTTGGCCGCTCGCGCTTCAGCAGCGCATCGAGTTTTTCCAAGTCGTGGTTGATATCGATACGTTCAAACCGAACATGCCCGGGCCGTTTGTGCCAGCGATACGGCAACAGCGCCGCGTGCGGTTCCGCCGACCGGCTGGTCGCCAGCACATCGGGTCCCTGCTCCGCCAGATAGTCGACGAATGTCGCGCCGGAAAACGAATTCGACCCCAGGACCAGGTATTTCTCCGACGCCATACCGCGCTCAACTCGCCACGTGATCGCGATGCGCCGCCAGCCACTGTGTGATCATGTGGCCGAAGATGAGCTGCGCGTCCTCGGCGATCTGCATGTCGTCGATCGGCAGATGAATCGGCGTATCGGCCAGCGCCTTCGCCTTGCCGCCGGAATACCCCAGCACCGCATAGCTGCGCATGCCGATGCGCCGCGCCTCCTCCAGCGCGCGCAGGATATTCGGCGAATTGCCGCTGCCTGAAAACGCGATCAGCACATCATCCGGATGCGCCATCACTGCGAGCTGCATGGAAAAGATCTTGTCGTAGCCTTCATCGTTGGCCAGGCAGGTCAGCACCGACGAGTTGGCTCCCAGCGCATGGGCCCGCAGCCCCGAACCATGCCGCTTCGAGACGGCATAGATCAGGTCATTCGCCAGATGCACCGCGTTGCCGCAACTGCCACCATTGCCGATGAAGAACACCTGCCGCCGCGTGCGCCAGCAATCCAACAGCTCCTCAGCCAGCAGACCCACTGGCGCCCAATCAAATGTCTCCATCACGCCAGCCAGCCGGCGCCAATAGGCGGCGCAGTGGACCTCAGGCGACAGATACGGCTTCAGCTCGCTCATGCCGCGCGCTCCTGTTGCATCCAGCGCAGATTGTGCCAATGCGGCTCGTCACGCAGCGCGCCCTGGCGATACAGGCCGACGATCTCCTTGATCGCGTCTTCCACTGTGCGCTTCGGGCGGAAACCGGTTGCCAGCAGCTTGTCGGAATTCACCCGGTACGACCGCGGATCGTTCGCCGGCGTCACGACAACCTGCGCATTCACATGCTCGCACACCATGCGTGCGATCTGCAGGATGCTCAGGTTCTCGAAGCCCGCATTGTAGACCCCGACATGCTCGGGATGATCCAGCAGGAAGATGTACAGCTCGGCGATGTCCTCGATATGGATATTCGGCCGTACCTGATCGCCGCCGAACACCGTGATGCGGCCGTTGGTCAGCGCCTGCATCGTCAGCATGTTCACCGACACATCCAGCCGCATGCGTGGTGAGAAGCCGCACACCGTCGCCGGGCGCACGATCTGCACCACCATGTCGTCGGCGTAGGACAACAAGATGCGCTCGGCGCACATCTTGGTCTTGTTGTATTCCGAGATCGGCAGCAGCACGAGATCCTCGGTGACCTCGGGCTCCTCCTTCACGCCGTACACGCTGCCGGATGACGCGTAGATGAAGCGGCGAATTCCCGCCCGCTTCGCGCGATCAGCGAGCTGCATGGTGGCCAAGCAGGCGATTTCCCAAGTCAGTTTGGGATCCAGATCGCCGCACGGGTCGTTGGCCACGCTGGCCAGGTGGATGATCGCGTCGATGCCATCCAGCGGCACCGTCTCGACGTCGCGGACATCGCCCTGCACGATGGTCAGGTTCGGCTGCTCCGGCAGATGGTTGCCGAACCATTGGATGTCGAACGCGGTCACATGATGCCCGCGCGCCAGCAGCTTGGGCACCAAGACGCTTCCCTTGTAGCCGCAGGCGCCGGTCACGAGGAGGTTCATTGCAGGGTTCGCTCTACTGATTGGCTCTGGCCGCCGGCGTCAGGACAGTCTGCCGAGGCCCTGCCGCCTTTCCCCGTAGGCGCCGCGGGTTCTATCAGCGGGCCCGTGAGGTGGCAATCAATGCTGGGCCGCCCGTGCGGCCCACAAGGCCGGCGGCAACGTCCGCCTGCGCCTGTGCCAGGCTGTCTGGCGTGCCGATATCGCGGTGATAGCCGGTATGGGTCACCGCGAGGATCCGGCCCAGGAAGGCAGGGATCACCTCGGTCGACAGGTCGAGGACCGGCCGGCCCAGACGCACGATGAAATCCACCACTTCGGGCTCGAAGATATAGACGGCGGCATTGGCCAGCGTGCCCGGCGGGGTGGCGACTTTCTCGAAAAATCCCTGCACCACGTTGCGGGAATCCAACGCAAGAATGCCACATTGCTGCGGCCGATCGGTGTGGAAGGCCAACATGGTGAGGGCGCAGCCAGCCGGGCGTTCGCGGTGCCTGGCGAACAGGCCGGCGACATCGAAATCGGTCAGATTGTCGGCGTGTGCCACCAGAAAAGGCGCGCGGCCAAGCCAGGCGCGGTTCGCCAGCACCGTCCCGCCGGTGCCCAGCAGCGCGGGCTCGTGCACCACGTCCACGCGCTCACGCCAAGGTGACGCTGACATATGTGCGTGAGCCTGCGCCGAGCGATACGATGTGTTCACCAGCGCCCGCTCGATGCCGGCCGCGAACACCAGGTCGAACCAGTAATCCAGCAGCGCACGGCCGCCGATCGGCACCAGGCATTTCGGGATGGTCTCGGTCAGGGGCCGCAGCCGCGTGCCTGCGCCGGCGGCCAGCAGCAAGGCGCGCATCACGCCCCCCGGTCGGGGGCACCCGCCGACAGTTCCTCGATCAGCTCGCGTGCCGTCAGCGGCGTGTTGCCGACGCGCGCGACCTGGCAGGCCGCGGCCAGCGAGCCGAGATAGGCGCTGCGCCAGATATCCGCGCCGGCGCACACCGCCAGCGCGGTGCAGGCAAACAGGCTGTCACCGGCACCGGCCACGTCCTTCGGCGCGGTGTTCAGCGCCGGCAGGCGGTCGGTGCGGTGCGTGGTACCCTCGCGCCCGTGCAACAGGATGCCCTCGGCGCCCAGGGTCACGATGACGTTCTCCGCGCCCGTCTTCTGTTGCAGCTTCTCCGCCAGGATCACCAGGCCGGAATCGGTGTCCTGCAAGGCCAGCCGTGCCTCACGCTCGGTGGGCGTCAGCAGACGCATGCCGCGGAACCGCGAGACGTCCGCGAGCTGAGAGGATGCCTGGCTGTCGGCGGCCATCATCACGCCGTGGGCGCTGGCCGCCGCGGCAATGTGGTCGACCGCCGCCTGCGGCAGGCAGCCATAGTTGAAGTCCGCGAACAGCAGCAGGTCGCGCCTGTCGAGCTGTTGTTCGACGAGCCCCACAAGTCGTTCGACCAGCGGTGGGGCGGCGGCGTGCTGGCGCAGGTGGTTGACCCGCAGCAACGTCTGGCCGGAGGCGCGGAACCGTTGCTTCAGCGGTGTTGGCCGCGTTTCATCCGCCACCGCCTGCATCTTCACGCCCATACCGGCCAGCCGGTCTTGCGCGAACGCCGCCCGGTCGTCCTGACCCACCAGGGTGACAAACCCGACCTCGGCGCCGAGACCCGCGGCATGGCCCGCGACGATGCCGGCGCCGCCGATGAAGGTTTTGCTCTCGATCGGGGTGACCACGATCGTCGGGTCTTCCTGCGACATGCCGAGCGGATCGCAAGAGATGTATTCGTCCAGGATCAGATCGCCGATCACCAGTACGCGCAGCCCGGCGAGCTGCCCCACCAGCGCGGTGAGATCGGGGAAGCCGAACCCGTGCCGCAGTGCATAGTCGACCGGTTTGAGCACGGTTGAATGCGCGATCCGCGAGTATTCGTTGTGCAGCAGGTCGACGGATGAAAACCGGGCCTCGCCGGAGCTGAACAGCAGCTGCCCGCCATAGGCCGCCAGCGCTGCCTGCTCGGGGTTGTCGTGCAGCGCGTGTTCCTTGCCCATCACCGCGAAGTGCGGCTGCAGCCGGGCGATGAAATCCTCGGGCGCGCAGTGCAGGCGGATGGCGGCGTTGACGAACGAGATGGCGCGCAACGCTTCTAGCCGCATCTCGGCGGGAACGGTGACGTTGGGGCTGTCGTCCGCCAGCACGCCGACGACCAGAAAGTCCCCCACCTCAGCGGCGAATTTCAGCAGACGCAGGTGGCCGGGGTGGAGGATGTTGAAGTTGCCCGAGACGAAGACGATCCGCTCGGCCCCACGGGCGATTTCGCGAATCTCGGCAATGTCACGGTCCGTCGGATCGACCAGCACGAAGGGTTCCTTGCGGTTGCGGCCACCGGCCGCCCGGCGTGGCGACCCGGAATCCCCACCGTCTGGCTTGGTTGGGGCCAGGATCACGGCGGGGCGGTATCGGCATATGCCCTGGCGCCGACGGTTGGCAACGGTTCTGTCGCTGCGACATGCGCCGTGGCCGGCGCCGGTCAGTCAGCCGCCTCTTTCACGCCGCCAGCGAATGCCGGCATCACCTCGCATGCGAAGCGGCGCAGGTTGTCGCGCCCTGCCCCGCCGCCAGTCAGCAGCACGTACTGCACGCCGAGCTTCTCCAGTGCCTCGACCTTCCGGCAGATCTCATCGGGCGTGCCGTATAGCGCGCTGTCCTCATTCGCTCCGGTGGTGTCCGCGAATGACATGATGCTGGCCTTGTTGTTGCCGCCCGGCGTCTGCGCCAGCGCATGCTGCCGCTGCTGCGCGGCCAGCCGACGCTCCAGCGCCGCCTGCTTGTCCGCCGCGTCCTTCGCCACATAGAAGGCGCGCGCGACGCCAACTTCCATGGGATCGAACACGCGCCCGCGCGCTTCCACTTCCCGCTTGAACCACGCCAGTCGCTGCCCGGTCGCGGCGAATGGCGCGAACTGATCCAGCAGAAGATTGTAGCCCCGCTCAGCGACTTTCGCGATCGAGCCTTCGCTGCCGGCGCCCACCCAGAACGGCGGATGCGGCTTCTGCGCGGTCGGTGGTTCCACGACGATCTCATCGAACCGCCAGTACTTGCCGTGATGGCTGAATGGCTGATCCGAGGTCCACGCCTTGGTGATCACCGCCAACGCTTCCTCGTAGCGCCCGTCGGCTTCTTCCATGGGAATGCGGAAGCCGGCGAATTCGTTGTGGCGGTAGCCGCGGCCGACGCCGAAATCCAGCCGCCCGCCGGACAGCAGGTCCAGCGTCGCGGCCTGCTCTGCCAGCAGCACGGGGTTGTGCCAGGGCAGCACAATCACCGCGGTGCCCAGCCGCAGCGTGCGAGTGCGGGCGCCCAGCCAGGTCAGCAGGTTCAGGCTGGCGGAGATCTGGCCGAAACCGGTGAAATGATGCTCGACCAGGAAAGTGCTGTGGAAACCCAACGCCTCGGCTTCGACGTTGTAGTCGATGAAGTCGCGGAACCCCGCGCCGCTGTCCACATCGGGGCCGCCGCGTCGCGCCTGGGCACTGCCGAATAGTCCGAACCGCATGACGTCCTCCCTGGTCCAGGCGCAAGATCTGGGCGCCGGATTGACGCCGACACGCCCGGCGCCGAAAAGCGCCCGCCTCATGACCGAGACATCGGACGCCCGCACCTGGATTCTGAGCGACGCTTATGCCGGCTTGCAAGCCCAGGCGCTCGGTTTGGCTGAAGCGGCTGGGCTGACACCCGAGTTGCGCCCTCTCGCACCGCGGGCACCGTGGCGTTGGATCGCTGCAAAACTATGGCCTGCGCCGCTGTCCGTGGTGCCGGATGCGGTTCAGGGCAAGTTGCCCCAGGTCGCAATTGGCGCTGGGGGGAAGGCGGCCGCGGTGATTGCGGCGTTGCGGCCGCGCGGGGTGTCGGTGGTGCAAGTGCAGCATCCGCGCATGGACCCGCGCCGCTTCGACCTGATCGTTGTCACGCGCCATGACAATCTGACCGGCCCGAATGTCGTGGTCACCCGCACCGCCCTGCATCGCGTGACGCCCGCGCGGCTCGCCGTCGCGGCCGACGCCTGGCGCGACCGGATCGCCGCGCTTCCGCGCCCGCTCGTCGCGGTGCTGGTCGGCGGGGCCAACGGCCGCCACCGGTTCGACCGTCCGATCGGTGAGGCTCTTGCTGGTCAGCTTGCGGAGATGATGGAGCGGGACCGTGTGGGGTTGATGCTCACCCCATCCCGCCGCACCGATCCCGCCGTCGTCCAGGCGTTGTGCGACCGGCTGGAGCCGCGTGGCGCCTGGATCTGGGACTTCCAGGGCGAGAATCCGTATTTTGGCATGCTGGCCCTGGCCGATGCGGTCGTGGTCACGGCGGACAGCGTCTCGATGGTATCCGAGGCGGTGGCCACCAATGTGCCGGTCCTGCTGGCGCAACTGCCGGGCAGTTCGCGCCGGATCGATGTCTTCCACGCGGCGCTGCTGGCCGAGGGCCGTGTCCACCGCTTCGGCGGTCGTCTGGAGGTCTGGCCGACTGCGCCGCTGAACGATACACCGATGGCCGCGGCGGAATTGCGCCGCCGGCTTCGCCTCTAGGGTTCCCGCATGCTGCAGATCCATACCTTCGACCAGCGCGCCGGTGGCAACGTTCTGTATAAGGCGTTGGCGCATCCGCTTGCCGCCGAGGGGGTTGGACGGCTGTATGCGAAGCTCGGCGCGGCCGGACCGGTGGCCTTACACGACCCCGACGGCATCGCGGAGCCGCTGCTGGCGCTGTATCCCGATCTGCCGGGCCTTGCCGGCCTGTATGTCCACGATGTGCAGCAGGTGGGGCGCGTTCGGGCCGGCCTGACCGCGAGCCGGCTGGTGGATTTGCCCGCGTCCGGCGCAGGTGCGGTGTTGGTTGCCGCCTTCGACGCCGGCAAGATGATCGACCGCATCCGGCCGTTGTTGCCGCGGGGCGCGGTGGTGCTCAGCTTGGACGAGGCGCGGCTGCCGCAAGAGCTGCTGACCAACCGTGCGCGCTACCTGGAGCGGCTGAACTTCGCGACCAATTTCGTCTTTTTCCGCGACCAGGATGGGCTGTCGACGCGCCTGGTGTCGGCGAACTACTGGGCCGGCTACGGCGCGGGCGACATCCGGTTGTGGCTACGCCTGTTCGATGTCGACGGCGGCGTGCTGGCGACCTGGGAGCAGGCACTGCCGCGCGGTCCGGGCGGCTTTGCGATCGACAGCCGCGAGGTGCGGGCGCGCTTTAACCTGCCGCCTTTCACCGGCCAGTTGCTGGTGCACGCGATCGGTGCCGCCGGGCACGACGTGGTGAAATACGCGCTCGACACCTTTGCCACCGACAATGGCGCCAGCCTGTCCTGCACCCATGACGCCAACGCCTGGCCGTCCGACCGCTACGCCGGCCTGCCCGCGCCACGGGCGGACGAACGCGTGGTGTTGTGGTTGCAGAACAGCCACGCCACGCCGATCCCGGCCGGCGCCGTCACGCTCGACCGCATGGGTGCCGAGCAGCCGGTGCCATTGCCGGACGCGGTCGGCCCGTTCGCGACCGTGGCGATCGACGCCGCCGCCCTGCTGCCCGGTGTGCACTGGCCGGCGCAGATCGAACTGCGCGTGGGCCGCCACGTGGTGCGCCCGCGCTACGAAGTCACCCGCACCAACCGTACGCGTATCGCGCACGTGAATGTCGAGCGCGCCGACCTGCAGCCCGATCCCGGTATTGCGGCACTGCCGGCCGAGCTCGGCCGCGGCTACCTGCTGCCCTTCCCGGTACTGCCGCGCGATCGCTTCCGCACCATCGTGCAGCCGACGCCGATGGCCGAGACGCAGATCGACCTGCCGATCCGTCTGGACCTATTCGATACCGAAGGCCGCAAGGTGGCCGAGCGCTTCCTGGGGTGTCTGCCGCGCAACCACGACCTGGTGCTCGACCTGGACGAGCTGGACGGCGCGGCGACCGGGCATGCCGAGCTGGCCTACGACTTCCGGGACGGCGGGAGCGCCGATGGCTGGCTGCACGCGTTGTTCCGCTACGAGGATCGCGTGTCCGGCCACGCCGCGGAGTCGAGCTTCGGCGCGCATGTGTTCAACACGCTGATGACCTACCGAGACGAGCCGCAATCCTACAGCGGCCCGCCGCCTGGTCTCAGCACGCGGCTGTTCCTGAAACTGGGTGAGGGGCGGCGCCGCAGCTTCGCGGTGCTGATCTACCCGGCATCGGCCCCGTTCCACGCGCGGTCTACCACCGCGCTGCTGCTGCACAACGGCGACGGCAAGCAGATCGCGGAGGCGCCGTTGCGCATCGCCTGTTCCGGCTCGACAATGGTGCTGCCGGATGAGGTGTTCTCCACGGCGATGCTGCGCGAGGCGGGGCCGTTGGGTTATGTGCTGGTGCGCGATCTAACCTGCCGGCTATTCGGCTACCACGGCCTGATGGATGACGCGGGCGGCTTTTCACTGGATCACATGTTCGGCTTTTAGGGCGCGGTAGGAGGATGATACCGCCCCCGCCTGGTTGACATCCTTCCCGCGGCTTCCGCCTTCGGCCTTGGCCCGCCTTGCGGCTCAAGCCCGCAAGAGGGGGAATGTTGATGCCGCGATCAGGCACAATATCGATCGGAACCGTGACGTTCCGGATTCGTTTTGTTCGCCGTGTGCGGCATCCTGCCGGGCAATAGAGCAGCGATACTAAATTCCGCTTTATTGGGCTAAAGTTTAATATACCTGCCGTCGGATCCCAATATTCTCAGCGCATGGATGAGGTGAACAGAACACCTCGGACATGAGGGACGTGCCGTGATTCGCGCAATGGAATGCCCGATCTGCCGGGGTCGGGCGGTGCCGCACGACGTGGTTGATTTCAACAAGTCCTGTGAAGAGGTCCGGGGGAAATTTCTCCCGCTATCCGGCGAACCGATCTACTACAATCTGTGCCATGGCTGCGGTTTCTGCTTCGCCCCATCCATGTATCATTGGTCTCCCGAAATGTTCGCCGAGAAGGTCTACAATGACGATTATGTAACGGTCGATCCGGACTACACCGACGATCGCCCGCGACGCAACGCGGATCTTGTGTCCTGGCTGTTGCCGAATTTTCCGAGGGGTCGTCGCCATCTTGACTACGGCGGCGGCAACGGCCTGCTCGCGCGCATCCTGCGGCAGCGAGGATGGGACTCGACCAGCTATGATCCACTCGTCGATCGCGATGTCGACCCGAATACCCTGGGGCGCTTCGACCTGATCTCCGCGTTCGAGGTGTTCGAGCATGTCCCCGATGTGCGGGCCAGCCTGAAGGCCATTCTGCCGCTGATGCGTGAGCCGGGGGTGCTGCTGTTCCGGACCGTGGTCTCGGATGGCTCGATTCGACCGAACCAGCGCCTGCTGTGGTGGTATGCCGCGCCGCGGAACGGACACGTCAATCTGTTCTCCAACCGAAGCCTCGCTGTGCTGGCTGAGCAGCACCGGTTCAGTTTCGCGACCGCGTCGGCCGGGATCCACATCTTCGTGCGCCGCCCGCCGCCCGCATGGGCGAGGGACCTGTTCGTCAGCTAGTGCCCTTTTCCCCGCCGGTTGGTCCGCGGTCCGAGGAAGCGGGCGCTGATGGCGCGCCCGCGGCGTGCCACGCGGGCGGGGATCGGACAGCATGGCTTGATCGATGCCGCCGACGGTGCCTCGCCGGATAACATGTTCGGGTTCCAGGCCTCGCGGCACTCTTGCGCCCTGACGCCTGGTTGATCCCGAAGGCACATCATTGGAATATCGCGGGCGGCCGGCTGTCATCCCATGAGCCCGCACAATGAGCGCCCGGAGCGACCGTGGTTCTGACCCACCCGAACGAGCCCGTGACGGCTGGGGCAGTCACGTGCAGGACATGATGCGCCTGGTCGAGCCGCTGATCCCGGCGCTGCGCCGCTACGCCCGCTCGCTGTTGCGTGACCGGGTCGCCGCCGACGACCTGGTGCAGGACTGCCTGGAACGCACCATCACCCGCTGGCACCAACGCCGCCCCGACGGTGATACCCGCGCCTGGGTCTTCACCATCCTGCACAACCTGGCGTTCAACCGGCTGCGGCAGCTCCATCGACGCGGCGAGCACCTGCCGATCGATGGCATCGACGACACCGTTCTCGCCCGCGCGCCGACCCAGGAAGACGGTTTGCGCCACCAGGTCATCCTCGACGCCCTCGCCACCCTGCCGGACGAACAGCGCAGCGTGCTGTTGCTGGTGACGGTCGAGGACCTGTCCTACGCCGAGGCCGCGCGCGTCCTGGGCATCCCAATCGGCACCGTGATGTCGCGCGTGTCGCGGGCGCGGGAAAAATTGGCGCAGGTCCTGGCGGCCGGCGCCGGAATAAACGCAGCGCCGTCGCGTCTGCGGAGGGTGAAATGAGCGCACCCCGCCCGATTACCGAGGAGGACCTGCAGGCCTATGTCGACGCCGCCCTGAGCGCCGCGCGGCATGCCGAGGTCGCTGATTACCTGCAAGCCCACCCCGACGTGGCTGCGCGGGTGGAAACCTTCATCGCCCAGCGTGCGGCCCTGCGCGCGGCATTGGCGCCGATCGCCGAGGAGCCGGTGCCGGCGGGGCTGAACCTCGCCGCGCTGATAGCGCGTCACGGGCGTCCGGCCCGCTACGGCTGGCGGGCCGTTGCCGCGGCGGTGGTGCTGTTCGCGGCGGGTGGCACCACGGGTTGGCTGGCGCGCGGGCCGGTCACGCTGAGCGGTATTCCCGCATTGGCGCAGGAAGCGGCTGACAGCTACGAGGTCTATGCACCCGATCCCGGTCGCCCGGTCGAACTCGCGGCGACTGATCGCGCGTTGCTGGTGCGCTGGTTGTCACGCCGGCTGAACCATTCCGTCGTCATCCCCGACCTTTCAGCCTCGGGCTATCAGTTCATGGGCGGGCGGCTTGTCGCCACCTCCAACGGTCCCGCCGGTTTGCTGATGTACGACGACACCCATGGCACGCGCTTGGTCTTGCTAGTCCACCCGATGGCGCCCGACGCCAATGCCAACATGACCGAGCACCAGGTGGGCCATGTCGGCGGCTACGCTTGGGCGACCGAGGGGATCGGCTACAGCCTTGTCGGGCCCGCAACGAACAAGGAGCTGCACCCGCTTGCCAATGAAGTGCGACGGCAGCTCCGCAACGGGATCTAGCGCGGCGTCATCCTGGCCGTAGACCACGTCCCCCATCATACCCGCGGAAGCGCGTCCCCCGGTCATTGCTGCGACAGCAGGAATCCTGGATCCCAGCGTGGTGCCGGTTACAGATTCCTGCTCTCGCAGCAATGACGGGGGTGGGGCGCTGCGCTATCGCACCCCCAACCGGCGGCAAGCCACCAGACTGATCAGGCTGACGACGACGATTGCTGTCAGGTACCATCCTGGACTGGTGGGATCGCCGGTCGTGGCGACGATCCAGCCCACCACCAGCGGGGTCACGCCGCCGAACAGCAACTGCCCGAGCACATAGGCGAGCGATACACCGGTGGTGCGGCGCCGGGTGTGGAACAGATCAGCCAGCAAGGCGGGAACGGTTGCGTAATATCCACTATACATCACCAGCGCGAGCATAGCCTGGCAGGCGATCAGGGTGAAGACGCTGGGGCTGGCGATCAGCCACAGGAACATCGGATAAATCATTACCAGGCCGAGCAGCGCGAACGTCCACATCACCCGCAGCCGACCCAGCCGATCCGACAGATGGCCGAACCACATCGGCAACGTCGAATTGATCACGCCGGCAACGATCGTTCCGATCAGGGAAACCGAGGCCCCCAGCCCCAGTTTGGTGATCGCGAAGGTCGGCATGTAGGCATTGGTGAAGCTTCCTGCCGCGCCCGCCGCCACGGCGCCCGCGCCGGCCAGCACGCGGGTCCAGTCGTGCACCAGGACCTCACGCAGGGGCTGATGACTGGTTTCGCTTGCGGCGAATTCTGGTGATTCCTCGAGCTCGCGCCGGATGTACCAACCAACCGGACCGATCAGCAGTCCAAAGCAGAACGGGATGCGCCAGCCCCAACGCGCGACATCGGCCGGCGACAGGGCGCGGTTAATCACGTAGGCGAACAGCGAAGCCAGGAACACCGCGAAGCCGGAGCTGGCCCATTGCAGGCTGGCCAGGAAGCCGCGGCGGTTGGGGTCCTGCTCGGCCATCAACGCGGTGGCGCTGCCGAACTCACCGCCGGCGGAGAAGCCCTGCACCAGCCGCGCGAACACCAGCAGCAACGGTGCTGCCACCCCGATCGTCGCGTAGTTCGGCAACACCGTCGTGATGCCGGTGCCCAGCATCATCAGGCTGACCGACAACACCAATGCCGGCTTGCGCCCCACGCGATCCGCATAGGTGCCCAACACCACCGCGCCAATCGGGCGCACCAGCCAGGCGATGGCAAAGGTGCCGAGGCTGAGCAGCACTGCACCGTTCGGATCGTTGGTGGGAAAGAACTGCTTCGAGAGAGTGACGGCGAAGAGGGCGTAGATCAGCAGGTCGAACCACTCGAAGACCATGCCGATATTAGCGGCAATGGCCGTGTGCAACAGGGATACGCGTCGCGTGCCAGCCTGCCCTGAGCCCGGGTTCATCCTGATTCCCCTGCCAACACCCAAGGCAGAATTCCCGGGTTCGTTGCCGTGCCGCAAGCCGGGACTCGTTCGCCATTTGCGGCCATCCGTGTCACGGTCTTCGCATGACACGCGACTTCATCGGCTACGGCCCGACCCCACCACATCCGCGTTGGCCGAATGGCGCGCGCATCGCGGTGAACTTCGTGCTGAACCATGAGGAGGGCTCGGAACCGTCCTATCCCGACGGCGACAATATCTCGGAATGGGGGCTCACCGAGGTCGCACCGGTGAACCCCAATGTGCCGGGTCGCGATCTCGCGGCCGAGGGTATGTTCGCGTACGGCAGCCGCGTCGGCGTGTGGCGCATCCTGCGGCTGTTCGCCGAACGGTCGTTGCCGTTGACGGTGTTCGGCTGCGCCTTGGCGCTGGAGCGCAATCCGGCGGTGGCCGCGGCGATCCGCGACGCCGGCCATGATGTGTGCTGCCACGGCTGGCGCTGGGTGAAGCACTATGAGCTGAGCGAGGCCGACGAGCGGTCGCAGATCGCCAAGGCGGTGGCGTCGGTCGCGCAGACGATCGGCGCGCGGCCGCTGGGGTGGTATTGTCGTTACGGGCCCAGCTTGAATACGCGTCGGTTGCTGATCGAGGAGGGCGGCTTTGTCTACGATTCCGATGCGTACGACGACGAGCTGCCGTATTGGACACGTGAGCATGGAAGACCGCATCTGGTGGTGCCGTACAGCCTGTCGACGAACGATGTGAAATTCGGACGTGGCAGTTTCGGCACGGCTGAGGATTTTTACACCTACTGCCGGGATGCGTTCGACATGCTTTATGCCGAGGGCCGCACGCAGCCGAAGATGTTATCGATCGGCTTACACAATCGGATCATCGGTCATCCCGGTCGCGCAGTTGGCTTGCAACGCCTGCTGGATCACATGATGCGATTCGCCGGCGTGTGGATCACGCGGCGGGTCGATATCGCGCGCCATTGGGTGGCCACGCATCCGGCTTGAGTAGCGGGTATCGCGGATCAAACGGGTTGCCTTCGGATCGCAGACGACGTCTGCGCATTCCGTGCGAAAGCGATCTTCCGCCTCGCGCTTCCAGGCGTCGGCAATTTTCTCCAGAGCGTGGTCGCCATCGCATGCGAACTGATCCGCCGCGCGCGCGATGCCCAGGGCGCCGGCGATGGTCGTGAGCGTTGCCACCCGATTGCATACGATCTCCGCATAACACAAACGTCTCGCGGCAATGCCGCGCTCCCCCAACAGGGTCACGTTGGCGTTTCGCTCTCCACGATGTGGCGCATCCACTCGGTGATCTGCGCGGCGTCGTAGGCGGGCGGTGGCCTGAGGGCGTCGGTCGAATGATGGCGTTGCGTCGCCACGGCGCGGTACAGCGAAATCCGCTGTGCGACGATGTTGTCGCGCCAGAGGGTGAATGCCACGGGATCGGCGTCAAACGCCGCAAAGAATTCGCCATCCCCGAACGGCGCGACGTCGATCGCGCGCAGCTCCATCGAGAACACCAAATTGTCCGTGCGCGCAGCGTCGCAGCAGTGCCAGCAGCGTGGCCTGATCCGTTGTGTGCATCTGTGCGGCGACATCACGCGTGAATGCCGGATTGATATACGCCACGAGGAAGCCGCGCGGCCTTGTGGCGCAGACAATCCGGGTCGGCCAGGCGCTGCCGGATCGTGGCGTGAAGCACACCAGCAAGCAGCGATCCGCCGGCTGATCGCGGGTGAACGCGTCCGCCACCAAGCCAGGCCTCCCGCGCATCGTGGTGGTTGGTGACAGCGGCGAACAGGTCGCGGGCCGCCGGGTCGCGCGGTCAGAGTTTGGTGGCGCGAGTCCCCACATGTGGTTGGCCTGGCCGGATGCCAGCGCTTCGCGCGTGGGACGCGAGGGCGCGGACCCTGGCGCCGTATTCCGTTTGTGTGTGGCTGCCGCCACCTTGGCCGCACGGCTGGTTTCCAGCGGCGTGGCTTGCGGTGATGCGCACCGCCTCGTGGCGAGGGAGCGGCCATGGCTGGATGGGCCACGCCGCGTCGTACCGCCATAGATAGTACTGTAAACGCATATCCTCGCCCGGTGCGTGTCGCGATCGTATAGCTGCGCGCAAACCCACTCTTCTTTATCGTATGTTCGCGGTTCTTAAACGCAAGGCCGGCGGCCAGTGCACCGCGCCGCTGTCGCCTGCCGCGCGCGCGGCTCACGCGGCAAAGCAAATGGCCAATGGTCAACACCAGACGGATGATACCCAGGATGGTTCGCGCAAGGTGCGTGGCGTCCGAACGGCCGAAGAAACGCGATGACCCAACCCGACGGCGTGGCATATGTCGGTTGCGGCGCCAACAGGATGACCGCCAGTCCGTGACCTCACGAAGGGATCCCCATGTCAGCCGCGACCGACGTGCAACCGTTTCCCGCCGGGTTCCGGACCGAGGACATTCAGACCAATGGCACGACCCTGTCTGTGCGGGTCGGCGGGCAGGGACCGGCCGCCGTCTTGCTGCACGGCTATGGCGAGACCGGCGACATGTGGGCACCCCTGGCGGCGGACCTTGCCCGGGACCACACGATTGTCGCCCCCGACCTGCGCGGCATGGGGCGCTCCGTTCGTCCCGCCAGTGGGTATGACAAGAAGACACAGGGTCAGGATGTCGCTGGCGTTCTCGACGCGCTCGGGATTGAACGGGCCGACCTCGTCACCCACGACATCGGCAATATGGTCGGATACGCGTTCGCCGCCCAGTACCCGGGCCGGGTAACCCGGTTCGCCTTGATGGACGCACCGCTGCCCGGGATCGGACCGTGGGAGGAAATCCTGAAGAGCCCGCTCCTGTGGCATTTCCGCTTCGGTGGCCCGGATATGGAGCGGCTGGTCGCCGGACGCGAGCGCATCTATCTCGACCGCTTCTGGAACGAGTTTGCCGCGGACCCGACGTCCTTTGGCGAGGCCGCGCGCGAACACTACGCCAAGCTCTATGCGCAACCTGGCGCGATGCACGCCGGCTTCAGCCAGTTCGCCGCGTTCGATCAGGACGCAATCGACAACCGCGTCTTCCTGGCCAAAGGCAAGCTGACCATGCCAGTGCTGGCGGTGGGCGGCGCGACGTCCTTCGGACCGACCATGGCCGTCGTCATGCGCGCCGCCGCGACGGACGTGACGGAAGCGGTCATTGCCGGCTCGGGGCATTGGCTCATGGCGGAGCAACCGGCCGCCACGGTTGCGATCGTGCGCGCCTTTCTCGACAAATCGCACTGAAGCCGAGGTCGGCGATGGCTGAGCCTACCTCTTATGGTGCCTCGGTGCGCGTTGTCTGGATGACGTTCGCGGCAGGCCGCGCACCGATGGGATGACGTCACCGACCGGAAGACATCCCGCCCTGGTGTCCTGCCTCGGCGCGGCGCCCGGGGTTGACCAGCCGGCTGCGTCGGCGCTGCAATCAGGGCAACAATCGTCTTTAGGACGGGAGGAGGACGCGATGGCCGACGCCGCCGTTCACCAAGAGAGCGCTCCAGCCGCGCACACGGCCTGGCCCGCCGGTATCTCGCGCGTGCCGTACTGGCTGTATCAGGACCCGGCGGTGTTGCGCTCGGAACAGCAGCGCATCTTCGAAGGGCCGGTGTGGAACTACCTGTGCCTGGAAGCCGATATCCCGGCACAGGGCGATTATCGGACCACCTTTGTCGGCGCAATGTCGGTGATCGTCGTGCGGGGTGCCGAGGGCGCGATCCATGCGTTCGAGAACCGCTGCGCGCATCGCGGCGCGCTGATCGCGTTCGAGGATGCCGGCACCGTGAAGGAATTCACCTGCGTCTATCACGCCTGGCGCTATGACCTGGAGGGCAACCTGCGCTCGGTCGCGTTTCAGCGCGGGGTCGGCGGCAAGGGCGGCATGTCGGCCGAATTCTGCATGGAGCAGAACGGTCCGCGGAAGCTGCGCGTTGCCACGATCGCCGGCCTGGTGTTCGGGTCACTGGCGGCGGACGCGCCGGCACTGGACGATTATATCGGCAGCGAAATTTCCCAGCGCATCCGCCGGGTGCTGCGCAAGCCCGTGGCGGTGATCGGCCGTTTCACCCAGCCGTTGCCGAACAACTGGAAGCTGTACGCCGAGAACGTGAAGGACACGTATCACGCCAGCCTGCTGCATCTGTTCTTCACCACGTTCAACATCACACGGTTTGGCCTGGCCGGCGGCGTGACGGTCAGCCCGAGTGGCGCGCATCACGCCAGCACGACGATCGGCCGGACCGAGGCGCAGGACGGCTACAAGGACGAGGCGATCCGGTCCGACAGCGATTTCCGGCTGCATGACCCCTCGCTGCTGAATGCGGTGGATGAGTTCGGCGACGGCATTCAGGTGCAGATCCTGACCGTGTTCCCGTCGCTGGTGCTGCAGCAGATCCACAACTGCCTGGCGGTGCGCCAGATCGTGCCGCGCGGGGCGGACACAATGGATTTGCACTGGACGTATATTGGTTTCGATGATGACACGAAAGAGATGCGCCGACGGCGGTTGAAACAGTCCAATCTGGTCGGGCCGGCGGGGTATATCTCGATGGAGGATGGCTGCATCGGTGGGTTCGTGCAGCGTGCGGCGGGGACCGCGGGGGACGCGATGTCGGTCGTGCAGATGGGAGGCGAGACGGCGGAATCGCAGCCGACGCGGCTGACCGAGGCGGCAGTGCGCGGCTTCTGGCAGACCTATCGCGCGCATATGGGGATCTGATGAGCGCCGAGCTTTTGTTCCGCGTTGCCGCGCTGAACAGCGACTACGCCGCGTGTTTGGATGCGGATCGGCTGGAGGATTGGCCGGGGTTTTTTGTCGATCGCTGCCTCTACAAGATCACCACGGCGGATAACCACAAACGTGGATACGAGGCTGGGGTGATCTATGCGGACTCCAAGGCGATGCTCCTGGATCGGGTCGCGGCGTTGCGGGAGGCGAACATTTACGAGCGACAGGCGTATCGGCATATCGTGGGGATGCCGCGGCTGGGGGAGGGGGGTGCGGCGGAGACGCCGTTCCTGGTGATCCGCACCATGCGTGATGGGCGTATGGACCTGTTCGCGGCGGGGCGGTACCTGGATCGGGTGGAGGATGTCGGGGGTCAGCTTCGTTTCGCTGAGCGACTCGTCGTCTGCGACAGCCCGCGCTTCGATACGCTCCTGGCGATACCGCTATAGTCCACCTCTCCCGCTGGCGGGAGCGGTGCACGGCTACCCCGTCGATAGCATCGGTCCCAGCGGACGGCCGGCGAACAGGTGCACGTGGAAATGCGGCACCTCCTGGCCCGAGTCGGTGCCCATGTTCGCGAGCAAGCGGTAGCCGCGCGCTTCCAGGCCAAGGTCGAGCGCGATCTTGCCGACGGCGCGCACGAAACCGGCGATCTCCGCTTCGCCCGCGCCGGCCGCAAAATCCGCGAACGAGCAGTATTTCCCCTTTGGGATCACCAGCACATGCGTCGGGGCCTGTGGTGCGATGTCGTGAAACGCCAGTGCCCAGGCGTCCTCGTAGACCTTCTTGCAGGGGATCTCACCGCGCAGGATACGGGCGAAGATGTTGCTGTCGTCGTAGGGCGGCAGGCCACTGATCGGCATCGCGGATCCTCCAGGAGCAGATCAGGGGATTTTCGTCGTCTCTAGGCCGAAGGCAACCGCGAGCTGCGAGGAGCGGGCGGCGCGCTCGGCGACGCCGCTGACACCTTCGCGGCGTTTCAGCTCGGTCCAGACTTCCTCGGGGCTGACGCCGCTGGATACCCAGAGCACGATCAGGTGGTAGAGCACGTCGGCGCTCTCAGCCACCACCAGGTCGTGGTTGCCGGCGACAGCTTCGATGAGGCACTCGACCGCTTCCTCGCCGAACTTCTGTGCCACCTTCGCAGTGCCGCGCGACAACAGCCGCGCTGAATGGCTGACGGCGGGATCGGCACTGCGGCGGCCGAGCACGACTGTCCACAGACGGTCCAGCACGGTGGCCGACAGGCTGGGCGCCGGAGGCGTGTCTGTGTGGGGCAGGTCGGGCAGCACCTTGATGCGCAGCTTGGACTTCGCCCGTTTCGCCGGCTTGGCGGTCTTCATCTGCTTGGTTGTTTTGGCGGGCTTCGCGCGCACGGCCTTCTTGGGCTTCCTGCGCATCGGCTTTTCGACGGACTTTCCCATGGTGGCGTCCCTAGGCGGCTAGGCGCGGCAGGCGAACGGGCAGGCCCGCCTCGGCCAGCGCCGCCTTCACTTGCGCAATCGTGAAGGTACCGAAATGGAACACGCTGGCGGCCAGCAGTCCCGTGGCGCCGGCCTGCGCGCCCGCGATAAAATGCTGCAGGGTGCCAACGCCGCCCGAGGCGATCACCGGCACGCGCACCGCATCGCATACTGCGCGCAACAGAAGCAGGTCGAAGCCCATGCCGGTGCCGTCGCGGTCCATGCTGGTCAGCAGGATCTCGCCCGCGCCGAGTTGCGCGACCCGCTGACACCAGGCGATCGTATCGATCCCGGTCGGACGTCGGCCGCCATGGGTGAAGACTTCCCAGCGGTCGGGCGCGGTCTGTTTGGCATCGACGGCGACCACAACGCACTGGCTGCCGAATTTCTCCGCTGCCTCGCGCACCAGGTCGGGCCGCGCGACGGCGGCGGAGTTGATGCTGCATTTGTCGGTGCCAGCCAGCAGCAGACGGCGCATGTCTTCGATCGAGCGGATGCCGCCGCCCACAGTCAGCGGCAGGAAGACGCGCGCTGCGGTGCGGGAAACGACGTCGAGGATCGTGTCGCGATTCTCGTGGCTGGCGGTGATGTCGAGGAAGCACAGTTCATCCGCGCCGGCGGCGTCGTATACGGCGGCCTGTTCGACCGGATCGCCGGCATCGCGCAGCGAGACGAAGTTCACGCCTTTGACGACGCGGCCGTCCTTCACGTCCAGACAGGGGATGACACGCAGCTTCAACATCGTTCGCGTCTTACATCCGTCGTTCGTGCGCGTTGCAAGCGTCTTGCGTGCAATGCGGGCACGCGCCTGGCCGTTCACCTGCACAAGCAGATTATTCATCCAGATGGGATGAAGATTAGGTTGATAACAGAGCCAGTGCCGCGGCAGGATCGATCCGCCCGTCGTACAAGGCGCGGCCGACGATGACGCCCGCGATGCCGGTGCCGGTGGCGACGTCGCGCAGGGCCGCCAGATCGTCGAGGCTGCCGACACCGCCGGAGGCGATCACCGGAATTGCCACGTGCTTCGCCAGCGCGACGGTTTGCGCGAGGTTCAGACCGCTCAACATGCCGTCGCGGGCGATGTCGGTGTAGATGATCGCGGCGACGCCGGCGTCTTCGAAACGGCGGGCGAGGTCGGGGGCGGCGATCGCGGAGGTCTCGGCCCAGCCCTCGGTCGCAACAAAACCTTCACGCGCGTCGATGCCGACGGCGATGCGGTCCGGGAAGGCGCGGCAGGCTTCGTGCACCAGAGCGGGGGTTTTTACCGCGGCGCTGCCCAGGATGACGCGGCGGATGCCGGCGGCGAGCCAGGCCTCGATGCCGGCCATGTCGCGGATGCCGCCGCCGAGCTGTACGGGGACGCGGGCGGTCTGCAGGATGGCGGCGACGGCGTCCGCGTTGACCGCGCGGCCGGCGAAGGCGCCGTTCAGGTCGACGACGTGCAGCCAGGTGAAGCCGGCGTCCTGCCAGGCGCGGGCCTGGGCGGCGGGGTCGGTGGAGTAGACGGTTACCTGGTCCATGGCGCCGCGCTGCAGGCGGACACAGGCGCCGTCCTTCAGGTCGATGGCGGGGTAGAGAGTGAGGGGCATGGCCGCCTTATAGCCCCACGCGTCCGCGCCTGAGAGGGCCCAAGAGCGTTATTCACCACGACGGCGGAGAACCACGAAGGACCACGAAGCCGTGCCCGGCACCCGGCCTTATGCGTGTGGCAAATGTGTCTGCTGCGCTTCACGCGGAGCGCATCAATCGTACCTGCCACGCCCCGCGGCTGAAACCTTATCGCCATCCAACCGCACACCGCGTGAACCGTCGGCGGAAGCGTGATCCGCCAGCCGCGCCCGCGGCCACCGGATCCTGAGGCTTGTTAGGCGTTGGAGATCCGTTCCAGCGCCAGGTTCAATGTCTTCGGACCGAAGCCGCCGATTGAGATCACGACGATCAGCATGGCGAAGGCGATGAACTCGAACACCGCATTCACACCGCCGAGGTTGATCAGGAAGGCTACCGCCAGGCCCGATAATGCGGCTGACAGCCGGCTCCAGGAATAGACGAAGCCGATCGCGCGGGAGCGGATGCGGGTCGGGAACAGCTCCGACTGGTAGTTGTGGAAGCTGTAGGACATCAGGTTGTTGCACAACGTCACGCACACACCGAACACGATGATCAACGTGGGATCGACGGCGTTGGCGAACAGCATGCCGAACGCGCCGATGCCG
>DATHNE010000114.1:0-5882 GCA_035486355.1 Acetobacteraceae bacterium | reverse complement strand
GACCCAGGCAGGAGAGACGGGGCATCTGGCCGCGTGCTTTCGCGCCGAGGAAATCGTTAGCGAACCGGAAGCGGCGGCATGAGCATCTCCGTCACACCGCTGCGTCCGCTGTTGGAAGTCAAAGGCCTGCGCATGCATTTTCCGGTCACGGAAGGTGTCATGGCGCGCCGCAGAGTGGGCGAGGTGAAGGCAGTGGATGGCGTGGATTTCGCCGTGCGCCGGGGCGAAACCTTGGGACTGGTCGGCGAAAGCGGGTGCGGCAAGACCACCACCGGGCGCTGCATCCTGCGGCTGGAGAAACCGACGGCTGGCGAAATCATCTATGACGGCGTCGATATCGCGCAGTTGAATCGCAAAGATCTGATCGCGCTGCGCCGCCGCATCCAGGTGATCTTCCAGGACCCGTACAGCTCGCTCAACCCGCGGATGAAGGTCGGCCAGATCATCGACGAACCGATGCGCGTGCACGCCATCCAGCCCGATGCCGGCAGGCGCGCCGCACGGGTGCGGGAGCTGCTGTCCGTGTGTGGACTGAATCCGAATTTTGCCGATCGGTATCCGCACGAGATGTCAGGCGGGCAGCGCCAACGCGTCGGCATCGCACGCGCCCTCGCGCTGGAGCCGGAATTCATCGTCTGCGACGAACCGGTATCCGCGCTCGACGTGTCGATCCAGGCCCAGGTGGTCAATCTGCTGGAGGATCTGCGCGCGCAGTTTGGCCTGACCTATCTGTTCATCGCCCATGACCTGTCGGTGGTGCGCCATCTGTGTCAGCGCGTCGCGGTGATGTACCTGGGGCGTATTGTCGAACTGGCGGACAGCGATGCGTTGTTCGACAACCCGCAGCACCCTTACACGAAGGCATTGCTCGCCGCGGTGCCGGTGCCCGATCCCAGCGTCGAGCAGGCGCGCGACATGCGCCCAGTGCAAGGGGAAGTCCCGAGCGCGATGAACCCGCCATCCGGTTGCGTGTTCCATCCGCGCTGTCCGATCGCAGTGGAGGCGTGCAAGCGCGCACGGCCGGAGACGCGGGAATGGCGGCCTGGCCATTTCATTGCGTGCAGTGAAGTGCACTGACGCGGCAGGCGCGAAAGACGACGACGAACAGGGGGAATGACGAAACAACCAATAAACCGGGGAGGCATAACGACAATGAACTGGAATGCACTCAAGCACTGCCTTGTATCGGGACTGGCGGTGGCCACGCTGGTTG
Source organism: Acetobacteraceae bacterium (assembly GCA_035486355.1). GTDB lineage: Bacteria > Pseudomonadota > Alphaproteobacteria > Acetobacterales > Acetobacteraceae > Palsa-883. The sequence continues at coordinate 4,669 of DATHNE010000114.1, read as the reverse complement.
GCACTGGGACGGCCTTGCGCGCTGCCGAAACACCCAAGCACGGCGGCACGCTGACCTACATGATCCCAGCGGACGCGCCGCCGAGTTTCGATGCCCATCGTGAGACCACCTATGCGGTGGTGCATGCGATCGCGCCATTCTACAGCGTACTGATCCGCCTCAATCCAGACGATCCCGCGGATGTCACGCATTTCTTCTGCGATCTATGCACGACGCTGCCGACGCCGACAGATGACGGCAAGACCTACACGTTCAAGATCCGGGAAGGCATCAAATTCCAGGACGGTACGCCGCTGACCGCAGCCGATGTCGCGGCGACCTGGAACGCGATCATCTTCCCACCGGCCGGTGTCTCCAGCGCGCGGCAAACCTGGTACTCGATGGTGGACAAGGTCGACGCACCAGATGCCACCACCGTGGTGTTCACGCTGAAATATGCCACCGCGGCATTCCTGCCGGCGCTTGCCGACCCCTATGCGATGATCTACGAGAAGAAGATCCTGGACAAGGACCCGCACTGGTACGAAAAGAACGTGATGGGGTCTGGGCCGTTCTGGTTCACCAGCTATGATATCGGCCAGTCGATCAAGGGCACGCGCAACCCGAATTACTATCATCCGGGCGAACCCTATCTGGATGGGTTCGTCGGCATCTTCTCACCCAAGCAGGCGGTGCGGGTAGACGCGATCCGCGCCGATCGCGCCGCGACGGAATTCCGCGGCCTGCCGCCCGCCGCGATCGCGCAATTGCAGCAAGCGTTGGGCGACAAGATCACCGTGCAGACCAGCGACTGGAACTGCGGCAACGTGATCACGCCGAACACCAAGCGTAAGCCGTTCGATGATGTGCGGGTGAGGCGGGCCTTGCTGCTGGCGATCGACCAATGGCACGGCGCGCCGGCGCTGTCGAAGATCGCCAATGTGCGCACGGTGGGCGGGATCGTCTTCCCGGGTTCGCCACTGGCCGCGACCAAGCCGGAGCTGGAACAACTCGCCGGCTTCTGGCCGGATATCGAGAAGTCACGTGCCGAAGCCAGGCAGCTGTTGAAGGAGGCGGGACAGGAGAACCTTCACTTCGAGCTGCTGAACCGCAACGTCGATCAGCCCTATCTGTTTGTCGGCACGTGGCTCATCGACGAATGGAGCAAGATTGGTGTGAAGGTGACGCAGAAGGTGGTGCCAACCGGCCCGTGGTTCGAGCTGATGCGTGATGGCAACTTCGACGTGGTGGTGGAGGCCAATTGTAACGGCGTGGTGAACCCCTTGATGGACACGCAGAAATTCCTGCCGCGCGCAGCCTTCACCGAGAACTACGGCGGCTATGACGATCCAACCGAGGTCGCGATCTACGACAAGATGCTGCGGGAGACCGACTTCGCCAAGGAACGGGTGTTGATGCGCCAATACGAGACCTATGTCATCGACACCAAGGCATATGAATGGCCAATGACCTGGTGGTGGCGGATGATTCCCGCGCGGTCGTATGTGAAGGGCTGGAAGATCGGGCCAAGTCATTACGTCAATCAGGACCTGGCTGACATATGGCTGGATCAGTGATCTGACAGGCGAGGCCACGCATGTATCGCTACATCTTCAAACGGGTGGTGATGGTGGTGCCCACGTTGATTGGGGCCGCCACGCTGGTGTTCATCCTGATGCGGTTGATTCCGGGTGACATCTGCGTGGTGCGCCTTGGTTCCGGTGGCAGCTCGTTCAGCGAGCATTCGGTGCAGATGTGCCATGCCGAGCTGGGGCTGGATCGGCCGGTGCTGGTGCAGTTCGCCCGCTTCATCTGGGGTCTGTGCACGCTCAATCTTGGCGACTCGATGTGGTCCGGCAAGCCGGTCGCGTTGGAGATCGCGACGCGGCTGCCGATCTCGCTGGAGATCGCGCTGCTGGCTGCGGCGGTGGCGATCGTGATCGCCATCCCGCTGGGCACAATTTCGGCACTCAAGCAGAACACCTGGATTGATCTGGTGGTGCGCATGGTGGCGATTGCCGGCACCGCCACACCATCATTCTGGCTGGGCATCCTCAGCATCCTGCTGGTGCTGAATGTCAGCCAGGCGATCACCGGCACGCCGTGGATGCCGCCGATCGATTATGTGCCCATCTGGAAGGATCCGATCCGCAACCTGTCAATGGCCCTGCTGCCAGCGATCACCGTTGGGTATCGGTATGCTGCGGTGTCGATGCGCATGACGCGATCGACTATGCTGGAGGTGATGCGGGAGGATTACATCCGCACCGCGCGCGCCAAGGGATTGCTGTGGAAGATCATCGTCAACCGTCATGCGCTGAAGAACGCGTTGCTGCCGGTGGTGACCTTGCTGGGCATCGAGTTCGCTTTCCTGATCGGCGGGCTGGTGGTGACCGAGCAGGTGTTCAATCTGAACGGCATTGGCCGGCTGTTCGTGCTGTCCGTGCAGAATGAGGATTACACCCTGACCCAGGCGCTGGTGATGCTGGTGGTCGCGGTGTTCGTGTTGACCAATCTGGCCATCGACCTGCTGTATGCGTGGCTCGACCCGCGCATCCGGTTTGCCTGAGGAGCGCGCGCATGTCCGTCAGCACGCAAATCCCGTTCGTTCCGATCCCGACTGAGGAGGTGCAGCCGGCCAAACGTTCTTTCCTGCGCGCGAGCCTGGGGTTCTGTCGGCGCCAGCCGCTTGGCACACTGGGCATAGTGCTTGTGCTGATCATCGCGGTCGCCGGGCTCGGCGCCGACTGGTTTGCCCCCTATAGCCCCACTGCCAACGACTTCACCGCGATGACCGAGGCGCCGAGCTGGACGCATATTCTTGGCACCGACCAGTTGGGGCGCGACATCTACTCGCGCATCCTGTTCGGCGCCCGCACGGCGCTGATCGTGGGCTATGTGTCGGCCATCGTGGGTGGCATGAGTGGGTTGGTGCTCGGCGTGGCGAGTGCGTATTTCGGCGGTCATATCGACATGCTGATGATGCGCATCATGGACATCATGATGGCGTTCCCGCTGATCATCATGGCGCTGGCAATTGTGTCGATCTTCGGCACCGGCGTGCATAATGTGATCGTGGCGATCACCATCCCGCTGGTGCCGCGCTGCGCGCGTGTTGTGCGGTCCAGCGCGCTGGCGATCCGCGAGATCCCCTATGTCGACGCTGCGCGCGCATGCGGGTTCGGCCACAGCCGCATCATCCTGCGGCACATGGTGCCAAACGTGATGGCGCCCTTCCTGATCATGCTGACGGCGTTCGTCGGTCAGGCGATTCTGGCCGAGGCGTCACTGTCCTATCTGGGGCTGGGTGTGCAGGAACCCGTGCCGGCCTGGGGTCTGATGCTGCAGGGTGGGGCTGAGGAATATGCGACGATCGCGCCGTGGATCGCAGTGTTCCCTGGCCTGGCGATCATGCTGACGGTGTTCGGATTCAACCTGTTCGGCGATGCGCTGCGCGACGCGTTGGATCCGAAGCTGCGGGACCGATAGCGTCCGCGATCAAGCCAGAGCCGTGGCAGCAGCGCGCAACGCGTGCAACAGGCGATTGCGCGTCCTGGTCGCACTGACGGTCAGGAAGCGTGCATCATCGCATTGCGAGTCCGTCGCGGCCAGATCTCGCAGCGGCTGCAACACCGGCCACTCGGGCAGGGGCAGCGCCGGATCGTGTGTGAAACGATCGCCGGTGGTGTAATACAGTGGGTCCAGCGCGCGCGATGCTCGCATCAGCGCCTGATCAGTGGACTTGCCGGCCGCGGCCCGTGCACGCAGAATCTCCGCGGCGGCTGTCAGGCTTCCCAGATCGAACCGATCCCCCAGTCCCTCCTGGAGAGCCGCGAGCTCCTTCAGCAGCCCCTGTGCATGCGCCGCGAAATCCAACGGCAACACGGCATCGGTCAGCAGACGATGCAGCGTATGCACGTACACTTTCGTGTCACGCACCAGGTTCGCAGCGTCGATCTTGTCCAGTGTGTCGTGCGGGGTGTGCCACCACCAGCCCAGCGCATTCCGCATTTTCACAGGAGCGGGCGGCTGCTCGCTCAGCGCGCCATACATCGCCGGAATCCCGATCCCCCAGAACGATTGATCGGACGACCTCGACATCCGCTTGCCCACGTAGGTCTGACCTGCCTGCGTTCCGATCGCATCGGCGGCCAATGCCACAAGTTCGGGCGCCGCGGCGGTGTTATGCAGGATCGTTGCGCCGATGCCACCGGTCGAATCGACATTCACGTGCACCGCGCAGCGCTGCTCCAGCTCCACCCAATGCTGGTCCGCGTACCAGGTCGACCCGGAATAGCGGCCATGCGAATGGCCCGACCAGAAGCACAGCCGCAGCCCGCGCTGCCAGGTGGCCTTGTCGCGTGCGAGCTGCCGCGCGCTTTCCAGCATCGTTGCGTTGGCGCCGCCATTGTCCATGACGCCGTAGTGCCAGGTGTCGTGATGACCCGAGAACAGAATGAACGGCGCGTCCGGTGTAGGGCCGTCCAAGTCCGCCACCAGGATCGGCGTCTTGCGCCAACCAGTATCGACCTGCGCGTGAAGCGCCACCCGCGGCTGCTCGCCACGGCTCAGGCGTTCACGCAGCATCGCACCGTTGGCTTGTGACACCGTGCACACGACCGTGCTGGGCAGATTGCCAATGGTCTCGCGCGACGGGCTGCCCCACACCGGCGAGACGCACATCTCATGC